>NZ_BAAFQO010000001.1:0-239399 GCF_042849115.1 Lactococcus muris
ACGGTTAAAGGTCGGCATGAAGTAAGGGGCATTCAGCTGACCTGAGCCGTCTGTGGCTGCGCGGGGCTGCCAACCGACAGTCCAGCGGGCACGGGCATTGAAGACAGCGCCCGGTCCGACACGTTGGCCGACTGTATTGCCTGAGGCTTCTGGTGTCCAAGGCGTCCATGTGCCCGTGTCTTCTTTGATGGGTTGGACTGCGTTACCGTCTTCCACCTCTTGTGGGTCGGCTTGGACCAGAGATTCGCCATTGATTTCCATGTATTCGAGGAGTTTTACGCGCACCAAGATAGGGGCATCGCCAAAGTTCTCGGCGAAGACGTCCTTGTTGCCTGAGGCGCGGTCAAAGTAGTCGTGCAGGCGGCCAACTTCTTCAAAGTTGACACTGACACTGCGGTCATTGATGGCTCTCTGTGTGAAGGAGAACCATGCGAAGGTTCCTGAGATGAGCAGCAGGACTGACAATATGGCTAAAAGGATTCCTAGTTTTTTCCTGTTTCTGTTTGTTGCGTGCATTTTATTTCTTCCTTGTATTTCAAATTTTATGGATATGAGAAGTTTTATGACTTTGGGGTCAAAAACGATTATTTTTTAGCTTTAGTGCAGGGCAAAAAACGTCCCAGTTATCCGGAACGTTTTGGTGCATACGAAAAAGAAGGGTAATCTACCGCTTGTTGTGTTGTGTTGTGTTGTGTTGTGTTGTGTTGTGTTGTGTTGTGTTGTGTTGTGTTGCCTGATTATAAGTCATTGGGGGGCTTTCTCCAAATACAATGATATCTCTCATCATATTTTAACATGTTACTTAATATTTATGAAATGTAATCATAACATTATTGTTACAGTGCTATCTCTAGAAAGAATTCTTATTAAAAAACACCACCAATATCCTAATTATCACCAAAAAATCAATCCCATGATTTCGGATTGATTTTTGCTTTTTTCTAAACTTTATGTTTATCTGATTCCAAAGATTGTTTCTTCTTCATGAGTCCCACTAGGGCAAGAAGTAAGATGCCTGATGCAGTTAAAGTCAAGTCCAGAGTTTCTCCTGTTTTAGGGAGTTCCTTGGCTTTCTCTGCAACTGAAACTTTTTCAGAAATAACTTCAAGTACAAAGTCTTCTCCACTTTCTTGCGGAACTGCTATAAGCTGAGGAGGTGGAAGAGGGCTCTCTTCTTCTAATCCTACCTGAGTTTTTTCCTCTGGAATTAACTGCTCTTCATCGATACTATAAGCTCTTAGCTGAGTGATAGTATCGCTATTTCCCGCTTGGTCAATCACAGATAAAACTGCAATCACGCGTTGATCTGAATCTGTCAATAAGTCTTCCATACGCACATCCACTTGCCAAGAACCATCTTCGTGTAACTCGACAAAATAAGTCATATTACCGACAAGCACTGCCAGACTAGCCTCTTTGACATCTATTGGCAGGCTGAAACGTCCCCCTATCACAGCAGTAGCCTGCGCCTGCTCAGTAAGAGATACATAATCGTCATGCGCCACATGAAGAATTTCTAAAGTAGCACCTTCCAGTGCTTCCGTATCGTGATCCACTGTATAGCTTAAACTGTCTGAACTCATGGCACTATTATTGGCGCTATCCTTAGAAGTCAAGATGGCCTCAATAATCAAATCTTCATCTTGCAGTAAATCTGCCGTTGAAACTTCTAAAGACCATGAGCCGTCTAGCGCAACAATTGCACTATAAGTTTGATCGTAAACTTTGAGCAGCAAGCTATATTCAGCCGTGTCCGTAGGCAGCATAGCGTGACCCGTAACTGTTATTTTTTCTTGGGCTTGCTCCAAGAGTGTCAGGTGATTATCTGTCGCAATACTTTCGATAGTCACGCTGTTGCTATGTTCCTTATCCTCTAAAACATCATCGTCTAAGATAATCTCATTAGCCGGTGGTAGGATACGAATAGGCAAGTCCGTCTCTGAAATAAGTGCATCACCATCTAAGTCCAAATGTGCTGTTAAGATAATAACTGTAAAGTTTTCATCTGGTTCAACGATTGAATCTTGTGTAGTATTGACAAAAACAGTCACTTGCTTTTGTCCCGCTCTAATCCAAATCCCGCCCGTAAGATCTTCAAAATCATCACCTGCACCAGCACTGCCGCCTAAACTTGTAAATGTTAAATAGACATCATAGGGCTGTTCCTGATCCAGACTAAAGATAAACTCGGCCTGCTCTCCCTCTTTAATGGTAGGGTTATCAGTCACCCGAACCGTTGGCAAAGGGAGGATGGCGAACACTTCACCATCTGATGCGGTGTTGCCTGCTTGATCTACAGCAGTCGCTGTGGCAGTCAAGGAAACAGAATTTCCTTCTAAGAACAGGCTGTAGTCAATATTAGTAAGGGACCATTGACCGTTGACAACATTGACCACATAAGTTTTTTCATCTCCCAGTGCCGAAACCAGTGTAACAGTTACTTCCTGCCCCTCTTCTATATCTTCCACATAGCCTGTAATGTTCAAGACTTGGCTTTCATAGATGGTGCTGACAGGATTGATGTGAACTGTAGCTCGAGTATCTATGACAAAGCCCGAACGATCATTGTCCTTAATGCCAGCTTGTGCCTGTGTTTTTACAAGAGGTAGCGCTAAGAGTTGATTCCCAATATGTACTTTTGCTGAAAGCAACTGCAAGCTATACTTTTCCTCATCTGCTTCGTCAAAGCTATCATCGAGAGTCGCGACATCAACAATAACTGAAGTTTGTCCTGCTTTGAGAACAACTACTCCTGTTTTTGCGATGAAGTCTGAACCCTCACTGGCAGTTCCAGACTGCGTTTGATAAGTAATCTCTGTATCATATTCTAGAGCGGTTTCCAAACTGATAATAAACTGGCTTGTTTCACCCTCAACAACAGTTTGCGCATCAAGTATGTCGATACTTGGAAAATCAAGAACAGCCGTAACCCGCACATTACTTGTTTCGTTACCCGCTAAATCAATGGTCCAAGCCGATAAACCAAGCGCTCCAAGTTTGAAATCAGAGGAGGAAATCCCTAAAACTTTCCATTTGCCATTTTCTACGACAGTCGTAAAATACTTTGAAGTTAATCCATCAGTTACTGTAAGTTTAACCGTTTGTCCGTCTTCAACATCTGTGACTGTACCATAAACATCAAACAGTTGACCTTTATAAATGCTATTGCTTGCGTTTATTGGATTTGCATCAAAATCAATCCCTGCATAGACATCCGCTTCCCATGGTGCAACCGCAATAGGACTCGTATTTCCTGCTGGGTCAACTGCTTGGGCTGTGATATTTCCTGAGGATTGCTGTGCATTGCTTTCTACAGTCCAATGTCCAGCTGCATCTAGAGGCACGCCATCAGTCATCGTTCCGTCAGGCCAAGTAATTGTAATCGTTGTCCCAGCCTGAAACACTCCACTCATACTCCCTGATGCTGTAGGAAGGCGGTCATTATCGGCATCCGAAATATAGATAGACGGCTTGCTTGGTGGAGTAATATCTGCATATTGCGTGCTGACTGTCACACTTGCATTACCCGCAAGGTCAATAGCAGTGACACTTAGCGTACCGCTGCTTTGAGAAGTTGGGCTCTCTACAGTCCAAATTCCCTCTGTATTGACAGGAACATTAAATGTTTTTGTACCGTCTGGCCAAGTGACCGTGACAGTCGTGTCTAGTGCAGATGTACCTGTAGCGTTGATTCGGTCATTTCCGTCTGGGTCAGCAGCAACGATAGTTGGTGCTTCAGATACTTGTGCCAGTAGCGGCTCCAGCTGCTGCTCTCCACTCAAAGTTTGTTCAGAAATAGAGAGCACTTCTCCTGTTTGGACCTTATAAGTTACAGCAGTAGGAAGACTACTCCTATCTGCATCCAAATTTTCCTGAGTGGGGGCTTGGTCAAATAGAACAAAGTTATTGTCCTCAAGAAAGGCCTGTGTATCATCGTAAACAAAGATTTCAAGATTGAAAGCAATGTCATGTCCGTCAATGGCAACAACGGCTGACATATTATTTACACCGACAGGTGTACCCGCCTCGCGCAGTTGTATAAATAATGCCTCTACAATCTCATCAACATAGCCATCAATAATCGTTTCCGATGTGTTGGCATAGATAGCAGCCGAGGCCGAAATCAAAAGTGAACGCTCAATCTCAGCCCTTAAGGTAGCATCATCAGCCCTGTTCGAAATGGCAAAATTACTGAGCTGCTTCGCAATAATCTCTTGACTGCTTTGTTCTGCTGAAACCTTTTTAACTGGCCATACTGTTCCAACAGCAGCACCTAAGCCAGCAGCGACTGTAGCTGTCATCAGGACATTACCAAATTTTTTCAAGCGTTCCAACCTTGCTTCTGGGCTGGAATAGCGTGTGTGTGTTGTGTGCATAAAAACTCCGTTCTAATTATATTTTAACTTTGCAATCATTATCTCATAATTATCAAAAGTAAAAAAATAATATAAGGCTTGCACATTTTTAGGAGCAAATCACTATTTCTGAATATAAAAAAACTCCCGAGGAGTTTTTTCATTTATAAAATCATTATTTTGTTTTTTCTGTTAATTTTTTCTGTAAAAATTTATCGTAATTTCGTACAGATGGGGTGAAATAAAGGAGAAAAGCTGATAATATACCACCGAAGCCTGCGATGATAAGCATGTTTTGGACACCGATAGAGTCTGCAACAGGTGCTGCAAAAATAAGTCCTATAGGTCCAGCAAAACTCATCAAGGCAGAAACAATCCCCATGACACGCCCGAGGTATTGTGGTTCAAAAGACTGCTGTGTAAGCGCCATATTCATAGTATTAAAAATCTGTCCGACAACACCCGCTAAAACGTTAAGGACAAGGAAAATCCAAAAGCCCGTCATATTTCCAGGGAGGAAACCAGAGCCACCAATGGTCAAACCTACTACTAGATAAGCCATAATAATCCAAGGCATCCGATCTTTAACCTTACCAAAAATACCAACAGCAAAAGAGCCGACAAGCATCGCTGCTGCATAAAGAACTTCTACCCAGCCCGCATGAACAATTGTCCCACCAAAATATTTCGTCGTTACCAAAGGATAAAGACTCATGGCTGGCATAAAGAGAAGCATGAAGAGAGCCCCGATGAGTGTCATCTTCCACATCGGTTTATTGTCCCTTAAAATATTGAAGCCTTCTTTGGCATCTCTGAACACAGCAATTTTTTCACCCTGCGTAGAAACTTCAGGAATTTTGACCAGAAGCAGCATACCAGCCCCTAAAATAAAACCAATGACATCAAGTAGGATAACCCAATGAATAGGAAAGGCAGCAACCATGAAAGCCCCAATACCTGGAGAAACGATGAAAACTAAGGACTGAATCATCCCAAACTGCCCGTTTACTCTAGTAATTTCATGCTTAGGTACCATGGTAGGCATGATAGATTGGACGGTTGGCATTTGAGCGGTTTGTGCCACTGCACGAATCCCAATAGTGATAAAGACCATCCACAGGGGATATACATCATGATTAATACCATAAATAAAGAGCCCTAAGGCGATAACAGCAACGATGGCATCATAGAAAATTAAAAGAAATTTCTTGTTTATACGATCGATAAAGGGACCGACCAAAGGACTAAGAATAGCCATCGGTAGCATGCCAACCAAGGTTGCGATAGCAAGGACAGATTCTTCACCAGATTCGAGAGTAAGATACCAGATAATTGCATATTGGACAATCATCGATGTTACCCCGGTTAAGAGTTGCCCTATTAGAAACAGGTAAAAATTCTTTCGCCAGTTTTCTGGTTTGATTGTAGTTGTATTCAATTTATATTTTCCTTCTTCATAAAGTCAAGTATTCTTTTTCAGTTATAGCAACTTTTATTACAAACTCCTCTTCAAAGCGCTTTATTATTCTATCATATTCGTCTCACATAAACAAAAGGAATGAAAAAGATATTTTTCTGGAAAAATTAGTGAAAAAACAAATTCTTTTACGTACTAATATATGGAGAGGATTTATGAGCTTTATCAGGAATAAATAATTTTTATTTTTTGAAGTCTTTTTATGTTTATTTTTCCAACGCAAAGAGAGTTCAAAAGAGAGGAGGATTCACTAGAAAGTTCATAAAACTTAGAGAAAAATAAAAAGTTATACGCAGACTTTTCTAAACCCGTCAGACAGTGGTTAAAAGAAAGGTTTATCAAGTAAAAATGATGTGGAAATTTCCGCATAAATGTCGTTAAAGGAGACAATGATGATAAAAAACAGAGCAAAATTTTTTACAACAATAGGAATTTTAATCTTAAGTGCAGTGCTTGCAGGATGTTCCAAAGGAGACACAAATAAATCAAGCACAGCAGCACCCGAACAAAGCAAGACAGAAGAAAAAACACCGTCTTTTAATTTTATTGCTAATAAAAATCAACCTGAAACAGTCAATGACTTTTTACCTATCTTCGCTCAACAGTTGAAAAAATATAATCAGGTTGCTGAAAAAATTTGGCCTAACAGTGCCGTCACACAGATTCCTGTTGTTTTAGAAGACACGGACAGTAAAAAGATGTGGAAAATCACTCCAGATGGGCAAATCAGTGATTTTTCTGACAAAGATGCAGAAGATATGAATGTTAACCGCTCTGAATATCCAGGGACTTGGGGCTACTATGGCAAACAGTTTGGAAAGTTCGGAGTAGATGCAAACTATAGTGTACATGGCAAGGAGCTTAAGGGCGGAGGAATGTATTTCTCACTCAATAATGCTGCACTTAAGGATAAGAAAACATGGAACCGCTATCCACATCTTGGCACTTACGATGCCTTGGTCTTTGTCTTGCATGAAAATTTCCATATCTTTGAACAGGAGAGATGGGACAAGTTACCTGAAGAAGAAATTGCAAAAATTGGCTCCAAAAAAGATCAACATCTTGATAATGTAGAAGCCCGAGTCCTTCGTTATCAATTGATCCAAGAGCTAATGAAGGCTGTTGCGCAACCTAACGACCAAGCTTTAGTTCTCAAAGCTCTTTCAACTTATAAAGAATATGAAGCAAAGCACAAGGCAGACTTTGATGCTGCACAATATTGGGATCGCGTAGAAGGATCTGCTCAGTATATGGAAGTAATGGCTGCTCTCCAAACCTATTTCCCAGATCAGCTTAAGACGGACGATGATATTGCTCAAGCTGTCCAAGCATTAGGGAAGCAGACGAAAGGTTATGGAAAATCAACCGGAAATGTGGAAGAAGCTTATGATGTTGGTGCTTTCGCAGGTTTTTTATTGGATCGCTATGATACCTCATGGAAGACTAAACTTATGAAGGATAAAAATACAACACCAATAAGCTTACTCGCTCAACATTTTCAGAAAGAAAAACTTCCTGATTATAAACCGCTTAGTGAGGATGATAGAAATAAGCTCCTAGAGCAAATATCAAGTAAGAAAAAAGAGCTTATCACTTATCAAAAAGAATCATTAGAACAAATGAAAAAAGATCTTCAATCAATCGAAGACCCTCAACAGAAAGCGGAATTAGAAAAAGAAATCAAAGCTCTCGAAGAAAAAATTGCAGCCTTAGAAAAATAATCTAAATAAAAAAGACAAAATCATACCTCTTGAGTAAACATTTAAGAGGTATGATTTTTCATTTTATAATATCTTTCCATTCGTGCACTTAATGTATTTCCTGCTCATCCTCCCTAATGGCACAAAATACTTCAAAAGCTCAAAGTTTTCTTTTAAATCAGTGATATAACAAACAGTACTGCAATAAGCAAGACTAACAGCAAAAGTGATTCCCATATGATGAGAGAAAGCAAGGGATTCAGGCCTTTGATATGTAACCGATCCGCAATCCCATCTAATAAATTCTTATTCATGTATATAATATATCAAAAAGTTTAATGCTTTGCAATATGATTTCTTTATTTTTTCGTAAATATTTCCAAAATTATATTTCTCCCTTGCACTTCCTTTTTCATCTCACACAAAAAAGCTAGGAGTTCAACATAAATGAGTCTCTTTTTATACTCCTTCATGCATTTTTTCAAATTCTTTTTCCACAAAATATCCCGACAAGAAAATCGCAAAAAGTATCCCTATCATTCCTAAGAGCATTGCGGCCATGTCCGCCAGAAGCAGTTTGGAATTTATTATTTCTGCAAAGCTATAATGAAGTCTTACAAACCAAAGGATAAGACTAAGTGATGAACCTAATAATCCAAAAAACAATGTATTTACAGCAGTGCCAAGGATTTGTTGAGAAATTATAAAGCGTTGTTCTTTAAACTGGGCCAGTGACATCTGCGCATCTTGTTCGACAACTTCAGATAAACTAGCAACAAGTGCCATAGCTGCCTCTGCTACTGCCCCTAACATCGAAATAACCATAACCACAATTGCAACATTGGAAAAATTCAAACCAATAGCCAAAGACAGTTCCTCGAGTTCTTCCGTATCCTCAATTGCAAAGCCTTGGAGATTACCCAAATATTGGACAAGAATAGCTAAAATCATCAGCGTAAAAACAACAATAAGACTTGCTTTGAAAGAAATATTGGTCACCCTGTTGTCATCTGAAGACATATATATAGCCACTGCTAAAATTAAGACAGATGCAACACATAAAAGAATAAATGTATTCGCCCCCCATGACAGGAGCGTTATCATAAGAAAAATCAGAGCAAAGTTGATAAATAATCCGAAAAGGTTACGCATCCCTTCCCCTCCAGAAACGAGGACAAGCAAAAGTGCCAAAATGAGAAAGAGAACCATTAAACTATTCATTTTATTGTCTCCCTTCTTAAAGCAAAACTTGTCACAAAAGCCGTAATTGGCACTGCAAGGACAATGCCGATAGCAGAGATAATCGTCTGTAAGAGCCCCAAATTAAGCGCCGTTCCAGCAATATAACTCCATGTGTTGCCGTTTCTCAATAAGAGCAAGGTCATCGGAATCGTTTCTGCCATAAAAATCATAAATAGAACATTAGTTAATGTCCCGATAATTTCTTTCCCAATTTCCATTCCTGACTTTACATAATCCTTCTGGGTCATGTTAATATCATGGGCTTTGTTTTGACGATAAAGACCAAATAAACCTGCGACAATATCTCCTGTACCATCCATAATTGCTCCGAGTACACTTATGATTGCTCCGACAAAGAAAAACAGGATAGGGTTCTGTGTCACATAGCTCATATTTTCAAAATGTACACCTGAATTTCCTGTGGCCTTCAAAACAGAAAATGTCAATAAGAAAGTTAAGAGGCTTGTTAAAAGGGTTGTTAATAAGGTAAGGAACATCTGCCGTGTAAAGCCCAGTACAAAGCTCAAAGAACTGAATACGAAAAGAAAAGCTAAACAAGAAAAGATAATCAGAGCATTGACAGAAGTAAAATGAATGTCAGCAGCAAGAGCCAAGACAAAGTAAAGGAGGTTTAATGCGAGCGAAACAGTTAAAAATAGAGAAGCACGCCAGCGAATAAAACTTAGCAGTAATCCAATAAAAAGTACTGCTAAACTTACAATAACCGCATCACGTTTTTGTCCGACAATTTGCATTTTACCTGCGCTTTTTCGTAGAAGAATTTTTTGATTTTTACGAAAAATTTGTCCTGTTACCTGAGACTGATTTGTGATATTTTGTAAATGTAAAATTTCATTTTTTTGAGCTGTATTGAGCAGTTTAACCGTAAGGTTTTGCTGTATCTCTGTGTCCTTGTTACCAAAATTATCATCTAATGTTGTCTTTCCAACATGCTTTACTTCTTCAATAATGCCCAAGGGCTCCTGATAGAATTGAGCATTGTTATCCACGATAAGAAAAGCTGCCACTGCAGCTAAGCAGGGCAGAAGAACTTTTTTCAGAAAGAGTTTACTCATCATCTTTTACCACAGCTAGGACAACGAAATAGCCCAGTAAATAAATCACAGCAAAGCCGAAAATCAATCCCATTGGGAATTTTGTCTTAGGCTGCCTTTGCGAGATAGAAAATCCAAATGAAGCTTGCTTATCGTTAGGAAGCTCAATCAAATAAGGATAATCCAAATTTTCAGTATTGGTCATCAGAGACATGGTAACAGGAACTTTTTGTATATTTTGAACCTGCATGCGGTACTGACCAGCAGTCATGTCTGCTCTTAACACAGTTATCGCATCTTCTGGAAGTATGGCTTGCTCAGCCACTTTTTTCCACCCACCTGCTTCCTTTTTCTCAATAATCAGCTTCATTTCCATAGTTGCATAGGATTTGAAATCAATATGATTGGCAAAGGTAGCGAGCTCAAAAGGTTGAGAAATACTTTCTCCTGCACCAAGTTCAATGCTCCCCTTACTGTAACCAAAGTGGTTTAGGGAATGTTGTTGCGCATTGACAGTAATCTTCTGCTTAGGTTGCACCTGCATTAAGGTGAGCATCAATCCCAATGACAAAAGTGACAGCACTGGATAAGCTATTTTTAAAAGCTTCTTCTTCCCTTTTTCAGGTTTAAATAGTGCTTTTTCAGAAAAAATCTTATCAAAACTCAGTGCAGCAGCAAGTATAATCAACGCAATTGTCATAAATTGATAACGCGGTTTCACTTCCCAAAGTAAAGTATGAAAGAGCGTAATCCCCATCGTCGTCAAAATAGAGAGAGAGAAAACCGAGATTTCTTCCTCTTTTGATTTCCAAAGACGATAAACAATGGCCAGAAGGAAAATAGACATAAGTGCTTTGGCATAGGTTGAAATAAAGATATTAACAGCACCGATATTATCAATCAGCCAACCCGGACCTCTTGTCCAGTTATAGTGACCAGAGAAAAGTTGATAATCTGTTGCTGTGGCAAATGTTCCGCAAGACCACAGCTGCCCAAATTTTCCAAGGAGAAGCACCGGAATCATCCAAGGCTTCTGTCCCAAATATGCGAGTCTCTCTTTTATTCCCGCAATATTTGCATCTTTTGCTGTCTCGAAACCAAAGTGATTGAGCGTATAGTCACGGTCGGCAGGAGTCCAAGTTCCCATCGAATCCGTATTAAGAGCTTCATAAATCCAGTTGATGGTTGGAAAAACATCCGGACCTTTGAGATCGTATTGCATCACGCTCGCCAAACCACGGGTTACGCCCATGGCTAAAATAATTCCTACAAGAGAAGCTAAAAGGAGTTTAGTAATAGAAAGCCACAATTTTTTATATTTTTGACGCTGACTAAAAGCCACCAAGCCGAGTATTGCTAAAGCAACCAAAACAATAATAATATTTGGACGGGCCAAGTATCCTACTGCAAATAGGAATGCTGTGCTGATAAATTGCCAAACGCCAAATGTCTCTGTTTTTTGTAGTTTATCAAACTTAAGTGCAATAATCAGTAAGACTAAAATCGCAAAACCATCAGAGTAACCAACTCTTAGAAGAAAATCGTAATTCATTGGAAGAATAACCATGATTAAGGCAATAAAGGCTGCGAGAGCTGCTCTTTTCTTCCAAAGAAAACGAATCATCAAGACCCAAATGCTCGTATTAATAAAAATATTAAAAGCATAAAAAATCACATAATAAGACACATGAAACAGTTGAGCAAGTTTCATAAAGCCAACGTTCAGAGCAACTAAGGGAAGAAGGTTGGGATATTGTCGAATCCAAACATCCCAAACCATATCCCCTTGCATAATGCGTGTCGCTTGAGCTTGTATATGCCAAGGGTCTCCGAAAACCATCATGTGAATCTGAGTAACAGAAATAATCTGAAACAAGAGAAATACTGTAAAAAAGGCGAAAATAAATATTTTCAGTCCTTTTTTATTCATCTTATGGAATTTTTGATAGGCAAAACGGAGAAGGAAAAAGAGCAAAGCAGCCAGCAATAATACGGAAATCGGTTCTAAAAAACCCACATCTGTATAGGGCTGTATAGCCATAAGCGCCAAGGCTGCAATAAAGAGCCCCAGCAAAATACGATACATGCTTTTATTCAGAAAGTCCATTTTTCCTCCTATAAGATTTGATAAAGTCAACCAGACCCATAGTTGCTAAAACAAGCATTACTGGCGCAAAGTTATAAAGGTAACGTGAGTTAGCTTCCCAAAGCAAGAGAAAACCTGTAAGACCTACCATTGAAAGTCCAACAATAAACCACTCTGTTTTATGTTTTTTGAAGATGCCCAAAAAGATTTCATACCACATAAGTGGAACAATAGCCAGCCAATAAAGGGTTTGAGCCGCTTTGAGCAATAACCAGCCCGTGATATTGCCTTCTTCTGGAGCAAAACTTGTCCAGTCAAAGTAACGAAAAACAAAGGGATTAGAATGACGATAGGTGTAAAAGAAGCTACTCAGATCACCATTAAACCATGTATACATAATCTTACGCCAGAGCTGTAATAGAATATCAAAAACGCTCATCTCTCTCAGATTATTTTTAAGTCGTTGTACAATCCCCTCTTTCTTAGATTCTACGTCTGTAAATGATTGGGAATAAGCTAAAACGTCTGGATTAAAGCCACCGTATTTATTGATGGGATCAAAGGACATTGTAATCCAATGAATCATCGGCAAATTGTAGCGATCATTGGCTGACTCTGAAAATGCTGGGTCTGAGGAAACAACAGACTTAACCCCTTGGTGAACACCAACAAAAAGAAGTGCTGCAATAGGCAGCATGATAAGGAGCTTCTTCCATTTGCGATTAAGGATGAGGAAACAGAAGACAGCAATCATCGGAATGAAAACCGTTGGCTTTATACTAAATCCTAGAAATACAACTAAGCAAGCAGCAATCCACCACATAATCATCTTGCTTGTTTTTTCTGCTTTAAGGGCATAAACCATAAAAAGCAAACCGAAAATAACAAAAGGCAAAGTAGCGGTATCGGTATAGAGCTGGGCACCGTAGATGTAAAAAGGGAAAAATCCAAAGGCAACCAAATTATAGAGCAGAGCCATTTTAATAGTGGATATCTTTTTAATCAAGAGTGAACCACCTAAGACAGAAAGGCTCGTAAGAACTGCTGCTACAGCTGTTGTCGCTAAAATAAGAGAAGAATAGTTCCTAAAAGGTGCAAAAATCGTATTATAAATTATCCCGAAAAATTGATTATTAGGATAGCGCAAGAAATACAAAAGTTGGTTTTCTGTCATTGGCAGATTTATAAAGGAACGGCCGCCCAAGTAAAGGCTGTTTCTCAAAACGACAAAGAAATCCCAGTCATGTGCCGTGTCAGGGACATGAATAATAAAGAAAAAAGGAACGAGCAATACTGCAAGACCTAAAATCCACATTGACATTTTATAGTAACGTTGGAGTTTATTTTCTGTCAGAGTGGCTATTTTTTTGAATGAGCGATAAACGAAAACCATGTAGGCTGCTGCGATAAACATACAGACATTCCCTAAAATGAAAGCTGTAATATACTTCTCATTCCAAGCGGGCGTTTCCATGATTACATAAATATTTGTTCCGAGCCAAAGAAGGCCAAAAATAATTGACCAAAAAATCTTAAACTTTTTCGGATCTTTTAAGTGCTGATGTAGTGTATTCAACTTTATTTTCCTTTAGTACATTTTGTAGAAGTTGATTGGATTTTCCCAATACAACAAACTGATATTCCTTGCCGATATAAATAAATCGAAGCGTTCTTGGCGTAACTTTAACGGAGCTCATGTAAGCGAAATCTATTTTGAGCATTCCTAATCGAAAATCCCGAGAAAAATGCAAGGCATCCTCTGCAGCAAAAAAACGACGCTGCCTCACTAAAAAGTAAAAGGCAAAAACTAGAAAGACAAGGATAGAGATTTGAAACCAATTTGTCCGAAGATTATTTTCATAGAAAAGCACTTGCTGGAAAGAAAGAAGAATAACCCACCATATCCAAGCTATTTTATAAGCATTTGTCAAAGGCTGAAAATATCCTGATTTCATAAAAGTTTACTTTCCTTTCTCAACTTTTTTAGCTGTGGAAGATGTTCTATTTGTGCCGTCCTTTTCCGCATTTTTCACTGCTTCAGCTTCTTCCTGTGCCTTTTGAGCTGCCAATACAGGATCATTAAAGAGATTCACAGAAGAAACGCCCTGATTTTCTGACAGAAGGGATGTCGAACGTGCTTTCAGCACATCTTGTTCCTTTCTCAAACGTTCCCGTGTTGAGTTTACGCCATAACTAAAGCTTCCTGGTTGCACCGGTTCAAATCCTGGTGGCGTATAGAAGCGCAGCAAGTCTTCCGTATTGAAAGTATCAGACATGTCTAACATCTGATTAACTTTTTCCTGAATACTGTCCACATACTTTTGTTGCTGCTCTGTCAGCGTCAAAACTTCTCCTGTTTTTGTATCATGATAAACAGAACTTGTTGCACTTGACTTAGTGATTGTAGGCGTAACAAAACCACGATTTCGAAGCGCTACAAATTGCTCACGATTTGGTGCAAATGCATCCTGACCAAACTGGATATAATCCTTGGTTGAAATTCCTAACAAGTGTTCCAAGGTTGGCATAACGTCAATTTCACCGATGTACTCATCACTGATATGTCCTGTTGTTTGTCCCGGAATATCAATCATGAATGGTGTACGCTGCATCATTGTGTTATCGTACTCTGTCCAGTCTTCTGCATTTTTACCAATAAATGGTGCATAGTATTTTGTATCTGAACCAGAAATACCATAGTGATCGCCATAAAGGACAATGATCGATTTTTCATAAAGTCCTGATTTTTTCAAATAATCAAAGAAATCTTTAACTGATGAATCTAAATAATTTGCAGTTACAAAGTAATTATCAACAACTGAGTTGCCAGATCCTCCCTCTAAAAGTTTCGGATTTATTTCAAAATCTTTCAGCCCTGTGTAAGGCGTGTGATTCGTAACAGTCAGATATTTCACATAAAAAGGTTGTTGTAACTGTTCAAGATACGGAATAGAATCCTTAAAGAAATACTTGTCCTTTATGCCCCAAGCCGTTGAGTTATCCGGTGTGAGATTAAAGAAAGATTGGTCAAAGAAATTTTGATAACCCATATTGCGGTAAACATTGTTACGGCTGTAGAAGGACCCAACGTTTCCGTGGAAGACTGCACTAGAGTAACCCTCTTTTTGCTGCAAGATGGCCGGCATGGCTTGGAAGGTCTGTGTGCTGCCCAGACTTGAAAAAAGTGAACCTGAGGCTAAGCCAAATGTAGACGTTTCAAGCATTGTTTCCGCATCTGATGTTTTCCCTTGTCCAACTTGATTGAAGAAATTAGAGAAAGAATAAACAGAAGGATTATTGTTATAAAGTGAATTCAGGAAAGGTGTAACTTCTTCACCGTTTACTTTCATATTGATGACATCTTGCTGCAGGGACTCAAGATGAATTACAATGACATTGCGATTTTTAGCAATACCGAACATCTCATCGTTGGGGGCAAGATAGCGTTCTTCTTGGATATAATTTTGAACCTTAGTGAAGTCAGTTTTTGAGGCCATGGCTCGCGTTTCATTAGATACATGCGTATACCAACTGTTTGTTGCTAACCATGGACCCAAACCCAGATAACGTACAATATAAGTCGCATCATATTGCGCTTGGCGTGAAACTAAGCGATGTTCTGTCAAGTCTGCCATCCAGAAGTTCAAGCCGAAAATCATCACAGATACGCTGAAAATTTTAAAAGCATAGAGCGTTGTTGGACGTCGTTCATCCATTTTGATCTTTTTCGTAAGGAAAAGGATGAGGATAAGGACAAGGTCAATCCAGAAAACAAGGTCAACCCATGAAACAGCAATTGCTCCTAGGTCAAAACCTTTACCTACCATACCTGCTCCACCTGTAAGTGTATTTAAAGTAAGAAAATCCGAAAATTCTCGGTAATAGAGAACATTCCCATAAACGAGCAGGTTCCCGATAAGGTTCATAAGGAGCAGACCCAAATAGAAAAGTTGCTTCCTTTTGACAAACAATACTAAACTAAAGAAAATTGCTGTGAAGCCTATCGGATTAACAATGACTAACAAATAATCTGCAAGCTTTGAAGAGTTTAATCCCTTAAAAACAGAGAAATAAGCAATCATGGTTTTGACCCAAATAAAGAAGGTCGACCAGCAAACTAAACCTAGCCGTGTATTAAAACTGTTGAATAATTTTTTCAAGGTTAACCTCAATTTATTTTTTATTTGCACAAGAGTAGATTCCTTTTTTACATTAGGAATAATTTTACCAGATGAGTCTTGAGTTAAGCTTAAGTTTTTTACGACCTACCCATTTTCTACTAAATATCATCCTCTAAGCGCACAGAAATAACTTTGGAGACACCTGCATCTGCCATTGTTACACCGTACATCGTACCAGCTGCTGCCATTGTCCCTCGACGATGTGTGACGACAATAAATTGATTAGAGTTATCAAAATGATTCATATAATCACCAAAACGTTTTACATTCGCCTCATCTAAAGCTGCTTCAACCTCATCTAGAACGACAAAAGGAACGGTTCTGACACGCAAGATAGCAAAAATTAAGGCCAAGGCTGTCAGAGCCTTTTCGCCACCCGACATAAGGTTGAGACTTGCTAATTTTTTACCCGGTGGTTGCACTTTAATCTCTACACCAGCTTCGAGTAAGTTCGTGCTGGTCAGCTCTAGGTTTGCCTCTCCGCCCACAAACATTTGTGAAAAAGTCAGTTGAAAACTTTCTCTAATCTGCTCAAAGGTTGATTTGAAACGAATTTCAACTTCTTCGTTCATCTCTTGGATCGTTCCAAGAAGCAAGTCTTTCGCCTCCAGAAGGTCATCTTTCTGCCCACTTAAAAAGGTGTGACGCTTGTTTACTTCTTCAAATTGCGTAATAGCATCCAGATTAATTGGACCTAGTGCACGGATTTGACGTTCAAGCTGGCGAAGTTGGTGCTCTGACTCGGCTAGGTTATCAAGTGAATTAGCTTTTGCTTTTGCCTCATCAAAACTCATCTCATATTCAGTAAAAAGTATGTTTTGACGATTTTTTAAAAGCTTTTCTGCCTGTTCAATTTTTACTTCTAAACGCGCTTTTTGATTATTAAGAGCTTGGTTTTGTTCAAGTAACTCATGATTTTGTTCTTCTAGCTCCTCCATTTGAGCTTGTAAATCCTCGCGTTCAAAGCGTAAGCTGACTAATGTCACATTGCATTCCTGAAGTTTTGCTTCTGCTTCCTCCAGTCTCTTGGCATAGCGATTACGGCTTTCTTCATCAATCTGAGTTGAGTTTGCAGCTTCCAGCTTAGTCATCTCTGATTGAATAAGAACTTGCTCTTCGCTCAAGCGGTCAAATTCCGTTTGCATAAAGCGCAATTCATTTTTTAGGTTTGAAAGTAACATTTTACTCTCATGATAAGCATTGCTTTTTTCTGTCTTAAGCGCATTGAAACTTTGACTGCTTGATTTTACATCCTCTAGCTGACCATCCAGAGCTTGCTTTTCTTCATCAATTTTTTTCAACTCCAGTGAAATTTTTTCATTTTCTTCTGTCAGTTCTTGCAGTACTTGGTGTGATTCTGTACTCTCAGCTCCAGCCACCAAGGTTGCAAGGTCTGATTTTCGCTCTGACAGTTGTTTGAGCTGCAGTTGTAACGCTTGCTCAGACAGGCGTTTTTCTTGAATATCTGAACGCAACTCCGCCACATGATTTCGCAAATTTTGTCTCACAGCTTGCTGTTTTTGCAACTTGTTCTCCACTGCTTTGAGCTTACTTTCTGCTAAGGCGATAACTTCAGTCAAGTGTTCAATTTCTGTACTTGTAAAAGTTGTATTGTTACGCTTTGCGGCTCCTCCTGAGTAAGAACCTCCTGGATTAATCTGCGTGCCGTCTAAAGTTACAATGCGAATCGTGTAGTTCATCGCTCTTGCAATTTGACTGGCATGTTCTGCTGTATCAACAATTGCTGTAGTTGCCAGTAAACTGGCCATAGCGCGCTGCAAGCGCGGCTCAAAATGAACAAGATTTAAGGCTGTATCAATAAAGCCTTCCATATTTATTAGACGCTCATAATTACGAAATTCACGTGGTTTAATCGTTGTCAAGGGCAGGAAAGTGGCACGTCCTAAACGTTTTTCACGTAAGTAGGCAATGGCTGCCTTCGCTGCCTCTTCGTCTTCAACAATAATATTTTGACTTCCAGCCCCCAAGGCAATATCAATAGCCGTCGTATATTTCTTATCAAAAGTCAGCAGTTCCGCAACAACTCCAACTATCCCACCTAGGTTTGAAGCTTGTGTCATTACGGCACGAACCCCTTGAAAGAAGTTACTGTGACTCTCACGGATATTTTCCATACTTGCCAGATTAGCCTTGTATTTACTCAGCTGTTGCATCTGGTCATACATGATGTTCTGCACGTGACGTTCATTTTCAGCATGCTGTGCTTCTTCTTCGGACTTTTCTTCCAATTCTTTTTCTAAAAGATGTATAAGCTGAGTTAAATCGCTCAACGATTTCTCAATTTGGGTTAATTCTGCAGACACAGCTTGGAATTTTTCCGTATTTTCTCGTACATGTTCATCGGATTCCATGAGACGACGTGAAATATTTTCAAATTCCACCTTATTTTTAGTCAGTTGATTGGAGAGCTCGGCTTCGTGATGTACGAGTTTCAAATAATCTTCACGAAGACGTTCAGACAAGCTTTCTGGATTTTCAGAAAAACGTGCCAGCTCTTTTTCTAACTGTTGGAGTTGAACCTGAGCTTTAACTTCCTGATCTTTCAAGTGTGTTTTTTTCTGCTCGGCTTCTTTCCTTTTGTTTGTTACTTCAAGGAGTTTTACACCCAGCTCATCTATCCGACTTTTCCGCTCTGCTTCTGATTTTTCAGAAGTTGATTTTTGTAAGTCAAAAACCTCTATTTTATGTTGCAGTTCTGCTTTTAGCTCCGTTAAAGTCAAGCTATTATGCTGAAGTTTTTCTTGCTCGCTCTCTACTTTCAAACGTGATTTTTTCAGCTGAACAAGCTCTGATTCATAGTTATTTTGCTGCCCCTTTAATCTTTCCAGCTCCAACTCGGTTTTACTAAGGTCACTCTTAGCTTTTTCGTATTTTTCTTTTTCATCTAAAAGCTGAGCAACAAGGACAGAAAGAGCTAGCTCTGAACGCTCTGCCTCTAAATCTTGAAAGCGCAATGCAACATCACGTTGTGCACGGAGAGGCGTCAACTGACCATTCAGCTCAAAGATGATATCTTCTAAACGGTCAAGATTATCTTGTGTCGTCTTTAGTTTGCTTTCTGTCTCAGTGCGGCGTGTCTTATATTTAAGTACTCCTGCTGCTTCCTCAAAGATGGCACGCCGCTCTTCTGGTTTAGAGTTAAAAACTGATTCGATACGTCCTTGAGAAATGATGGAAAGCGAGTCCCGCCCTAAGCCTGTATCCGTAAAAAGCTCATGAATATCTTTCAAACGACATTTTCGTCCGTTGATTAAAAACTCAGAATCCCCATTGCGATACAAGCGCCTTGTAATTGTTACTTCGCTTTCTTCTTCATAGCCAACAAGGTATTGATCTGAATTATCAAAAGTGACAATGACTTCTGTATAATTCAAAGCTTTTCTTTTAGCCGTTCCAGAAAAAATGACATCAGGCATTTTCCCACCACGAAGCGACTTGGCAGACTGTTCTCCCAAAGTCCAGCGTAATGCCTCAACAATGTTTGACTTTCCTGACCCGTTAGGTCCTACAACCGCTGTGACTCCCTGATCAAATTCGATTTTTGTACGGTCGGCAAAAGACTTGAAGCCGACGATTTCCATTTTTTTAAGATACATGAATTTGACCTTTTATTGCATTTTCTGCTGCTTTTTGTTCAGCAAGTTTCTTTGACTTTCCACGCCCGCGACCAAGTTCTTCACCATTATTGTAAACCGCGGACACAAATTCGCGCGCATGGGCAGGACCAGTTTCTTCCAAAATTTTATATTCAATTACTGTCTCACCATCTGCCTGCAAGACTTCTTGTAAAGTGGTCTTATAATCGATTACCTTAAAATAATCATCTGCTTTCACATGTGGGATAACAACACGGTTGATAAAACGCCTTACCTCTTCCATCCCTGCATCAAGAAAAAGAGCACCAAGGAATGCTTCAAATAAATTTTCCAGATTTGTGTCACGATTACGGCCACCTGTTTTTTCTTCACCATTTCCTAGGCGTAAAAAACGACCAAATTCACACTGACGCGAAAAGTTAGCTAAAGATTCTGTGCGGACAATGCTAGAACGCATCTTCGATAATTCACCTTCAAGTTTATCTGGATAAGTACGGTAAAGATATTCTGAGATGATTAAAGACAGTGCGACGTCTCCCAAAAACTCCAAACGTTCATTGTTTGCAACCTTTGGGAGGCGTTCTTCATTCGTGTAGCTCGAGTGAGTAAAAGCTATTTCTAATAACTCTTCATCGGCAAATTTTATACCGAATTCATCTTTAAGCTTAGTTTGAAGCTCAAACATAAAAATTCCTCCTAATTTTTAGTATTAACTTAGTTATTATACCAAAATTTTGTTTATTTTTGGTATTAACCATAAAGGAAAAGAGAGCTTACTACGATAAGCTCTCATACACTGTCCATACGGGCTAAAATAAAAGACAAGACAAAGCACAGTCCTAACGGTAAAGTAACTACCATAACATGCAAGTCCACAAGTGAAACCAAAATATAAAAGCTGCCAATAATCAACTGGTAAAACTGCCATATTCCACCAGTTGGACGATCCATACGAATAAAAGCAACCCAATTTACAATCATAATGGACATGACAATAACAAGGATTAAGGCAAAGAGTTTCAGCAAAAAGATCCCACTATGCCCCGCAATAGACAAGGTCACTTCTAAGTCTTTGACCTCCCAGTTAACTATGAATCGAATAAAGGCAAACATCATTAATACAGCAATAAGGGTCGTAAAAGCACTCCCAATTAAGGCACAAATTTTCGCTCGTTTCATCTTTTCTCCGTTGTTTTAATGACTGTATTTTATAACTATAAGCTTAAACTAATACTAAAGCAGCATATTTCAAATAAGAGCACAAGGCTTAGACCCCACTTCTTTCTCTAAGAAGAATGCACAAATGGGGTACCACTCGCTACGCTCCTTGCGTATTATCATTCTAATCTGCTAAAGCAGAAAGAATGTACAAATGGTTCACCACTCGCTGCGCTCCTTGCGTATTATCATTCTAATCTGCTAAAGCAGAAAGAATGTACAAATGGTTCACCACTCGCTGCGCTCCTTGCGTATTATCATTCTAATCTGCTAAAGCAGAAAGAATGATAATAAAAAACCACGACAGCGTCATGATTTTTTGAATACTTCTGTGTTATTTGAGTGCTTGCGCTGCTGTAATGATGGCAAGTTTATAAACATCTTCCTCATTACTTCCACGAGAAAGGTCAGAGATTGGTGCATTCAAGCCTTGTAAGATTGGACCAATCGCTTCAAAGTTCCCCAAGCGTTGCGCAATTTTATAGCCGATATTCCCAGATTGGATATCTGGGAAGATGAAGACATTTGAATGGCCAGCAACTGAACTTTCTGGTGCTTTTTGTCGTGCTACAGCAGGGGAGAAAGCCGCATCAAACTGCAGTTCACCATCAACATCAATTTCTGGATGTGCTTCTTTTACGAGAGCGGTTGCTTCAACTACTTTCGTCACATCATCTGACTTCCCTGAACCTTTTGTTGAGAATGAAAGCATCGCAACTTTTGGCTCAATATTGAAAAGTTTTGCTGTTTCTGCCGAAGCAACAGCAATGTCTGCCAAAGTGTTCGCATCTGGATTAATATTAATCGCACAGTCTCCGAAGATATATTTTTCATTATCATCGCGACCACGAACCATGATAAAGGCACCGGATACAGACTTCACCCCTGGTTTCGTCTTGATGATTTGCAAAGCTGGACGTACAGTATCTGCCGTTGAGTGAACTGCTCCTGAAACCATACCATCTGCGATTCCCATGTGAACAAGCATTGTTCCAAAATAATTTGGGTCTTTCAAAATTTCACGCGCCTGCTCCTCAGTCACCTTACCCTTACGACGTTCAATAAAAATTTCCACCATCTTTTCAAAACGACTACAGTTCAACGGATCGTAGATTTGGAAACCTTCTGGATTAATCCCACGAGAAATCAAAGTCCCTGTTACTTCCGAAATATTCCCAATAAACACGGGCGTAATGAGCTTGTCTGCATAGAGACGGTTAGCAGCGCCGAGAACACGTGCATCGGTTCCCTCTGGAAAGACAATTTGTAGACCTTTGCCAGAAATTTTTTGTTTGAGCGATTCAAAGAGTTCCATAATTCTTCCTTTTACTATTTTTAGAATTTCATTATTGATTATATCACAAAGTCACAAAAAATGCCTACTTATGTAAACGTTTTTTTGGATATTAGGATGCAATTGCTGAAACTGCAAAATGAAACGTGAAATTTCGACCGTGATAAGCTTGATTAAACGGCCAGAAATCAAAGAATCCTCCAAAGACTCAGGACTATCTTATCGTTTTTTATATTTACTCAGCTTTGTCAACGCAAGGCTAAGCTTACCTCCAACCGACTCCGAGAACCATGAGAGTAGCCAGATTATTCGCCCTATCACAAAGCATTGTCCACTTATTATCTCTTGGAACCCTGCTTGAATGCACGTCCATAAGAAGCAGTTATTTCTTAATTAACCGAGCCTTGAAAAACCATTTCCAGCCCCCACTCCGTTTTAAGAAGCTGAAACATTCTCAACAAACATAGACTTATTTTTAAAAGACAACCTGCTTAATACCTTGACAATCGACTATGGTGCCGCCCACAGTAAAAGCTCTATTTTCTATAATAGAGCCCGCTAAACAATCACACTGCATTTAGAAACAATAAGATGTTGTTAAATTATATATACAATCCATCATACACCATATCAGCACCAGCAACCTATTTACCGACAACATCTGTATTCCTTTGACAGTCTTCTTTGTGTAGATATGCGCCATTTCTCGCAGATGTTCAAAAAGTCTCTCTAGAACGTCATACCTACTCCCATTATACCCAAAAAGGGAAGTTTTCTTGACAAATGACAATGTTTATAAATGAAAATGTAATGTTGCTTATTTCCGATAATTATTTTACCAATCCAGTTGTACTCCAACTGTAATATGTTGGGCATCCTGCTTTAGCAGAATTAAAGAGTTTTGCTTTTTTCATTTTTCTCCTTTCTATTTCTACAAAAAGAATAAATGAGCAACTCTAGAAGCATATGGTGTCATCCATTCTTAAGGTTTAAGTGATGAAAGTATAAATACAATTCAGTAATTTTATCTCTGATTGAGCAATGCCGACAATAATATTATCATGTTTTAGTTAGAAAGTTTCAAGTATAAAAAGTTGCCATTTTATAGCTATTTAAACAATCATTTATGATAAAAATAGTTATTTTTAATAAAATCTATTCACTAAAGGAAACTTTTTCAAGACGATTGGCAATTTAAGAACAAAGTAAATACCATAATATTCACCTCAAAAAAAGATGTGAAATATCGTATTGTATTTCACATCTTTTATTCTATAGCATTTGATTTACAACTGTACCAGACCCTACTAAGATAAGCAGCACTTTAGGTAAAATCCTTCCAGCCAGTAATTGTCATTAATAAAAAGAAAGTCTTCCAATTGTTTCTATATTATTCTTCATGTAAAATACTTGCTATCTTGGTCGTTAAAATATCTACTCCGACAGTATTTGACACGCCTTCTGGAATAATCACATCAGCATAACGTTTGGTTGGTTCAATAAACTGGTGATACATTGGTTTAACAGCGGTCATGTATTGCGTGATTACAGAATCTAAAGTTCTGCCGCGTTCCTCAATATCACGACGAATACGACGAATAATACGCACATCATCATCCGTATCTACAAAGACTTTAATATCCATCAAATTACGTAACTTTTCATTTTCTAAAACCAAGATTCCTTCTACAATCAAGACATCTACAGGTTCTTGACGATAAGTTTTTTCACTTCGTGTGTGCTTGGCATAATCATAGGTCGGAATATCAACGGCACGCCCATTTTGCAGCTCTTTCAACTGAGCAATCAGATAGTCCGTATCAAAGGCTAATGGATGATCATAGTTTGTTTTTGTACGTTCTTCAAATGTCAGCTGTGATTGATCTTTATAGTAACTGTCATGCTCAATCATAGCAATCTTTTCATCCTTAAACATAGATAAAATAGCATGGGAGACGCTGGTTTTTCCACTTGCTGATCCCCCTGTCACACCGATAATCAATGGTTTTTTCAAAATCATTTCTCCATACTTTACATATCCACTCTAGTTTCTCTTCACGGATATTGTGTTATTCCACTTAATTTTATCACAAAACTAAAGTTCATTCAGTTTTGAAACGCCTCCCAAAATCCTATTCGTTTTTATATGCGCTATATACTATTATCATTATCATTCAAGTTCCAATGAAAAGTGACATTCTCAATAATTGCTTCTCTCCTGTATCCCTTGAAATTAAAAAGATACTTTTCATATTCAGCATCACAAATTTTACATGAGTTTTACGAAAAAATTTGCTATAATAGATTTAGTAAATTTCAGATAGGAAATGGAGTATGATGCTTAAACTTGGAATTATCGGTACAGGGTGGATTAGCGGTTCTTTTGTAGAAGCGGCCCACCTCACAAAAAAATATAGCCTTGAAGCTGTTTACTCGCGTAATCTTGAAAGTGCAGTGTCGTTTACTGAGGACTTTGATGACGTTGAACTTTATGATGACTTAGATGATTTTTTTAAGCATGATTTGGACATTGTCTACATTGCAAGTCCTAACGCTATCCACTTTGAGCAAGCCAAAGCAGCAATTTTAGCTGGAAAGAATATTATTGTAGAAAAACCAGCTTTTTCAAATCCGCAAGAACTCTCTGAAATCATTAGGCTTTCAGATGAAAATAATGTTCTCTTTTTTGAAGCTGCACGAAACATCCATGAAGCATCTTTTGAGACAATCAACTTGTTCTTAGCGGACAAAAAAATAGTGGGCGCTGATTTTACCTATTCAAAATATTCTTCTAAAATGCCTGCTCTCTTAGCTGGGAAACTTCCTAATAAATTTAACAGTAAATTTTCTGGTGGGTTGCTTGCTGACTTAGGCGTTTATTTGCTCTATGCAGCTATCTACTGGTTTGATAAACCGCAATCTGCCTGCTATGATGCCGTAATTTTACCGAGTGGTGTAGATATTTCTGGTATTGGTAGCCTAGACTATGGGGATTTTAAAGTCGCTATCAAATGCGCTGGAAATCTAACAAGCTATCTTTCATCCGAGATTTATACAGACCAAGGTACTTTAATTTTGGATGGTGTTCATGCAATTACCTCTGCCAAATTTATCAAATATGATGGCAGCAAGGAAGTCCTTAAAATCACCCCTCCAAAACACTCTCTCTACGATGAGGCACTCCACTTCGCTGAAATTATCGAAACGAAGTCAACGCCAGCCGCGCATGCACTTTATAAATCTTTGCATCAACTGGCCCAAGATGTTTCAGAAACAAGTTATATGATGCGCCAAAGCGCTGGAATCGTCTTTGAAGCAGACAAAAATTAATCTCTGGCTCCTTGAAGGAGTCTTCTGATCCCTTAGTTAAATTGGATATAACCCGGACCTCCTAAGTCTGAATCGCCAGTTCGAATCTGGCAGGGATCATCAAAAGCAATTGTTTTGAAAAAGCTACCGATAAATCATGAAAGTCTGAACGAACATTATTATAAATCACTTTTCGTCTATACTTTGGAGTAAAAACGATATGATATTTGCACATCCATTTGGTATGTGATAAGCTGTAGCTAGTTTTTGCCATTTCTTTCTCCTTCTTTTTGAGCCTGAACACTCTAATTATACTAGGAGAAAGAAATGGAGGCTATAAGCCTTATCAGCCACCCGTTCAACGGGTGGTTTTTTCATCGTCAACTTCGTTGCCGACTGGCTCGAAGCCAGAATAAAAAATGGAACCTGGATGTCAAGGTTCCGTTTTTGTGATTTTTGAATGATTCTTCTTCAGAAATCCAATGCAGAAGGAGAATATGTTACTGCAAAAGTATTAGGCCACTTTGTTAGAGAACCTATAGACATTTATTTAGGGAGATTGAAAATAAGGGATTTGATAAAATTAGTAGTCTTTAGAAAAAGAATCCTAGTTAATACTAACTAGGATTCTTTTTCTAATCGCTTTACTCTTTTTGTAAGCTTTCTTATCTTCCTTGGTATGAAAAATTTTTCCTTATCTATTGAATAAGTTGGGAACGTTTTTTTCATAGAGACTTTAATTGGTATTCTTAGCTCTCCCGCATCACCACGTCCAGTATTTATTTGATATATTTGATGATAGTATTTTCCGTTTAAGCAAAGGAACTGCAAAATATAATAGTCATTGTGTCCAATGGGAAGATTATCCTCGGAGTTATTTAGCTTAACTTCTTCATTTACTTTTATAGTCCTAATGTTATGAATAAGGGACACAATAGAATCTTTTTTATCTAGATTGGGAGTAATTCTGTATATGGATACATTAAACGCAGAAGTATCTCCCATATTTTTTATCTTAGAATATCGTTCTTCAAAGGACAGGAAAGCCAGTTTCTCCTCTCTTAATTGTATCCTTAGAACAAAAAAAGAAACAATTGCACCAATTACTGAAGTAATGGCTGCAGTTATAATTTCCGTCAAAATATTAACTCCTTAAAATGAAAAGGGGCAAATTTATGGGTAAATAAAAAAATTTCCATTAAATCTTCTTGATAAGTAAATCCTAAAGAAATATTTTAAGGAGAATATGGGATTCGAACCCATGCGCGGTTTTACCCACCTATACACTTTCCAAGCGTACCTCTTCAGCCTCTTGAGTAATTCTCCAAATAGAAGCAAAACACTTCAGAACATATTATATCATATTATCATTATAAATGTGAAACTAAACTCATCTAATCAAGAAAACCTTCGGACTGTTCCAGGATAATGATGTGTTTATATGTGTGGCTTGATTTCATGAAAATATTTTGTTTGAAAATCTCCCCTTCCATATATTTTACTCCTCGCTCTATCAAGCTTCTTGTAAAACCACATTTTATCCTCATAATTTCGAGGAGTTGAATTCAAGAAAAAACTCTCCCATATTGTCACGGAAGAGTAAGGAGTTTTATGAAAAAATTTTATCGGAACATATGTATTGTACTGCTTATTTCTTAAAAATGGCTCAAATCAAAATAAAGTGAAACAAAAATGATTTATTTAGTCCTGAAGTATCGTGTTGAAAACAAAAGGATAAGACAGTTTTCAATGCTGATGAAAAGCCCTGCTTATCCAAAATCTATAAAAATAGAACCGTGTAGTTGAAGCTATTCCACTGTTTTGCTTTCATGATTTAGTATTGATTTTCAGCAGTTTCAGACCCTACAACCTCTTTTCTTAATCCCTCTTACTTCATTTCATTATTTAATTTTTCTGAACGATCTTCTTCATCTTTTCGTTCTTGAGCTTTTTTTGTGCGGTGTAATGCTCTGAGCCTTTGTTTCTTTTTGCCATGATAGATTCCTAAAGCATATATGGGAATAGAGATAAAGAAGAGAAGAACCATCTCTATAAGTGTCATCCGCTCAGAAAACAGAAGCAACACAGAAAAAATCACTACAAATGTAAAGACATAATAAGCACGGTTTTTATTTTTACTCATAGGCATTATGGAAGTGATACTGTTCGAGACAAAGAGACACGTGGAATGTAGACACCGACACTTACACGGCGAACTCTATTTTGTACCGCCTCTCGAACAGCTCCTACAACACCTCCTGCAATAATAGCAACGACACCTGCCGTATGTGGGGTTGTTGCAAAAATTTTTAATGCAAATTTAACTTGTCCTCCCGCATAAAGGCCCGCTGCCCAAGCATTCATTGACCGAACTCTTGGTCCTAAGTTAATATGTAGTCCTACAAATCCCCGAGCACGCAGGGGGCTCTCTTGTACATTACCTGCATCTGCGATAATCAACTTCGCATCTTTTTCTGAAATCCCAAGGGCAGTTAAATCCTTGACTGTTGCATTAAACTGAGCATTACCATTTTTATCAAATGAATAAAAATCTGCGATAGCATCGGCTATTTTTTGATCTTGGTCAGACAAGGCAACATCAGTTTTTATATCTTCTGTAATATCGAGGTGTACGGTATCATTGTAAATCTCAAATTTTTCTGGAGCTCGCTCTTGCACTAAATTTACATCATTTGCTTGAACTACACCAACTGCTGAGGGTAACGTTGCTGATAACAAAGTTAGTCCTGAAATGCTCATAATCATAACTTTCTTTAATTTTTTGTTCAATAAGTTCTTCCTTTCTCAACTTTGAATTGAACTATTTTTTTCTAGCTCACTCATTTGCAAATCCCTCTTCTAAATTTTCTGCTCCTTTCACGAAAAGGCTTTCATCTATGTTCTTGAGAAAAGCTTAACAAGCCAACCTTAAGCAAGGCTGAATTTAAGACAATATTCAGATGATTCTGAAAGCCAAATATGGCATGCTTTGTTTAAAATCTAAAATTATACATAAAAAAACGTCCGTAAAGACGTTTCGCTTTTCTATTAGTGGGCGACTGGATTACTTGCAATAATTTCCATATTTCCTGAAAGTTCCCATTTATCAATGCCTGTAGGAAGAATAAAGTGGTCTCCCTTCGATAGTGGATAAGTATTGTCTGCCACAATAAGTTCCCCTTGCCCCTCAAGAACTGAAACCAGCATATAGTCTGCTCTTGCTTCAAAAGCTTGTCTACCATGGATTGACCATTTGTAAACATCAAAGAACTCTGAGTTGACCAAGGTACTTAAGTCAGCATTCTCTCCCTTAATGACCTGAATCTTATTTTCTGGTGTTTGGTCTCCTGGGATATGTAGCACATCAATAGACTGCTGGATATGCAACTCACGAAGATTGCCTTGGTCATCTTTGCGGTCAAAGTCATATACACGGTAAGTCGTATCACTGGATTGTTGTGTTTCCAGGATAACAATGCCCGCACCGATAGCGTGCATCGTTCCTGCTGGTACATAAAAAAAGTCTCCGGCTTTGACTTTCACTTTGCGAAGGAGGTGACTCCAGTCAGCAGATTGAATCATTTTCTTCAGTTCTTCACGGGATGTTGCATTATGACCATAAATAATTTCAGAGTCTTCTTCTGCAGAAATGATATACCAGCATTCGGTTTTTCCGAGCTCTCCCTCATGTTTCATACCATATTCGTCATTCGGATGAACTTGGACAGAAAGCCAATCATTAGCATCCAAAATTTTTGTCAGGAGTGGAAAGACTTTCTCATCAGTATTACCAAAAAGCTCACGATGCTGATCAAATACCTTATCAAGCTTTTGCCCAGAAAATTGACCATTTTTTATGGTTGATACACCATGTGGGTGAGCCGAAATTGCCCAATATTCTCCAATTTTATCGGAAGGTAAATCATAACCAAAGCTTTTAAGATGTTCGCCACCCCAGAGTTTCTCTTGCAATACGGAATCTAGAAATAAAGGTTCTACTGACATTTTTTCTCCTCAACTGTTTATTATCACTTCGTTCATTATAGCACATATTTGGAAATTTCCGGTATCTATAACACATAAATAGATTCTATATCTTTCGCGCATCGTTTTCATCGGTTTTGCCTTCGATAAAAATAAAATTTTTTCAGGTTGGTACACTCCTATGAATTACTGTAAACCTACGGACAGGATAATCTTTAAGTTCCTTTATTACTTCAAACTTCTCTCTAAAAAAATAAGCCTTCAAAACTTAAGGCTTATTTTTTGGATCACTCTTCTGATTTATTCAAATTGCGGAGAAGTTCATCGATTTTTGAACCGTATTCGACAGATTCATCTTTGGCAAACTTCAAATCCGGGATGCGATACATGGTCATACGTTGCGCTAATTCGCGCTTAATAAGACCCGTAGCTTTTTCCAGACCTTTCTTAGCTTTTTCATTGTCACTGGCAAGAGTTGAAAGCAGACTATAGTAAACGGTAGCTTGACTCAAATCACCAGTCACCTGAACATCTGTGATATTCACTTCTTGAACGCGGGGGTCGCGAATCTTGTGGCGTAAAATGTCATTAATTTCACGTTGAATTTCAACAGCCACACGATCACTGCGGAAGGAAGTGCCCATACTTATTCTCCTTTTTTATTTTTTTATAGAAATTATCCTTAACGTTTAATTTCAACCATTTTATAGACTTCGAAAGTGTCATCGACAAGAATGTCATTGTAGTTTTCAATCATCAAACCACCCTCTTGTGCATTACCAACTTCTTTCACATCATCCTTATAGTGTTTCAAGCTAGCAATAGCTCCGTCATGAATAACAACACCATCACGGATTACACGAACGCTGGCATCACGTTGAACTTTACCACGAATGACCATAAAGCCAGCAATAGTACCAACTTTAGAAACATTAAATGTTTCACGAACAACTGCTTCACCGATAATTTCTTCTTTGTATTCAGGATCAAGCATACCACGCATGGCTGTTTCGATTTCCTCAATAACTTTATAGATGATGCTGTGGAGACGAATATCTACATCTTCATGTTCTGCTTGCTCACGCGCTAGACCTGTTGGACGTACGTTGAAACCGATAATGATCGCATTTGAGGCTGCAGCTAGTGACACATCTGACTCACTGATAGCACCTACAGCAGCATGGACGATATCCACTTTTACACCTTCAACATCAATCTTTTGAAGAGAGGCCGCTAAGGCTTCCGCTGTCCCTTGCACGTCTGCCTTAATGATGATATTAACAGTTTTAACTTGTCCTTCTTTAAGAGTATCAAAAAGATTGTCAAGACTGACACGGCGCGTGCTTTGACGTTTAATCAGTTGGGCACGTTTGGCACGTTCTTCACCGGCTGCTCGTGCAGATTTTTCATCTTCAAAAACAGCGAAGTGATCACCAGCTTGTGGTACATCAGATAAACCTGTCAATTCGACTGGCGTTGACGGTGAGGCTTCTTTGATACGACGGCCAAGGTCATTCGTCATCGTCCGTACACGTCCGTAAGTATTACCAACAACGATTGGATCTTGCATATGAAGTGTACCTTGTTGTACTAAAAGTGTTGCAATAGCACCACGGCCTTGATCCAGACGTGCTTCAACTACTGTACCAATCGCACGTACTGTTGGGTCTGCTTTGAGTTCTTGTATTTCAGCAACAAGCAAGATGGTTTCCAAAAGAGCATCAAGGTTTTGATTGAACTTGGCTGAAATTTCAACAAACTCAGATTCTCCACCCCAAGCTTGTGACATTACACCATGTTCAGCCAGCTCTTGAATAACACGTTGCGGATTAGCCCCTGGCTTATCAATTTTATTAATCGCAACGATAATCGGAACTCCAGCAGCTTTTGAGTGGTTGATGGCTTCAATCGTTTGCGGCATGACACCATCATCAGCAGCAACAACCAAAATTGTAATATCTGTTACTGAGGCACCACGTGCACGCATGCTTGTGAAAGCCTCATGTCCAGGTGTATCCAAGAAGGTAATCTTCTTATCTCCCGCTTTGATTTGATAAGCGCCGATATGCTGCGTGATACCACCAGCTTCTCCTTCAGTGACACGTGACTCACGGAAGCGATCAAGCAAGGTTGTTTTACCATGATCGACGTGCCCCATAATCGTAACAACTGCTGGACGTTCCACCATCTCCTCTTCGTTCAGATAGCCTTCTTCAACAAAGAGACGCTCAATATCAGATGCATCTTCTTCAACTTTTTTAATAGGCGTAATGCCATAATCCATGAGAATCAATTCTAAGGTATCTTCGTCAAGAGATTGATTTTGATTAACCATTGTCCCCATCATGAAAAGTTTTTTGATGATTTCTGCTGGTTCACGTTTGATAGCTTTAGCAATGTCTTGAACATTCATCCCTTCAGCATATTCTACTGATTCTGGTAATTCATGGAATTTACGTGTAGATACTGGAGCAGTCGATTGTTGATTTTTCCCTCGACGGCCCTTTTGATTCCAATTTGAGTTGCGTGCATTACGGACTTGATTTCGGCTATCATTAACGCGAAGTGGTCCACCTGGGCGACGGCCTTCTGAAGTTTTGTTGTGCTCATTTTTCTTGCGCTCACGGTCTCGACGGCTATTACTCTTAGCTGGAGCTACTGGAGCAGTGAATACTTCTGCTGAAGGGGTGCTTTCAAACTTGCCTCCGCGATTTTGGTTATCATTTTTGCGACGGTTATCGTTTTGATTGCGTCCTTGGCCTCCACGGCGGTTGTCGTTGTTACGGCGATCATTTTGACGGAGTTCTTGACGAGCAGCATCTTTCTTCGCTGCTTCTTTTTTGATGTCTTCTGCACGTTTTACAACTTTAATCTGAATCCTTGGTTTTTTATCCAATGCTTTTTTCGGTTCTTCTTTCACTGGCTCAGTAGTTTTATCTTCTTGCTTTTTCGTTGCTGGAGCTTCTGATTTTTTCTCTACTTTTGGCACTGTTTGTTCTTGTTTTACTGCTTGGGTTTCTTCTACTTTTGGCTCAACTTTAGCTTCTGCCTCAAGTTTCGCAGCCTTTTCTGCCTCTTCTTTAGCTTTAATGCGCGCTAGGATGGCAGGATCTTCAACAACCGCTTTCCCTGCAAATGTGCGTGGTGCATCCTCTTTTTTCTTCCCGGCTTTTGAGTCAGCATTTTTTACTGAGAGTGAGGCATTCTCACTTGCCATCACGCCTGATTTGACATGTGCAATGATTTTTTCTGCTTCGGCTTCTGTTACCGAACTTGAGTGAGCTTTAACAGCCATTCCCAATTCTTGTGCTGCTGACACAAGTTCAGCATTTTTCAATCCTGTTTCTTTTGCGATTTGATTAATTCGTTTTTTATCAGACAATGTTGCCCTCCTTATTTTTTAGTTAGTCATAAGGCTCTCCATTTTCTTTGCAAATCCATCATCAGCAATAGCTAATACCTTTCGGTTAGCTCCAATTGCCATTGACAGTTCATTTACTGAGAACGTTTGTAACACGCTTACCTCATAGTAACTCGATTTATCGGTGATTTTTTTGATTAAATTCTCGGAAGCATCATGCGCGACGAAAACTAAGCTTGCTCTACCTATTTGAATGGCTTTGACGACTAGCTCCTCGCCTGTGATAACTTTTCCTGCACGCTTGGCAAGACCGAGTAAGTTTAATATTTGTTTTGTACTATCCATATTAGTCGTAATCCGGTGCTAAGTCTACCGAGTATGTAGCTCCTGCTAACTCACGGCGCGCGACTTGGTGTTCAACATAATTGATCAGTTCATCATAAAACTCATCTGCGATTTTTGTACTGAATGTACGATCAAAGACACGTCTTTTTTTGGCAAGTTGTGCTTCTTCATTGGATAAAGCAATGTAAGCCCCTCGTCCATGTGCTTTTCCTGTCGGGTCAATAGAAATTTCCCCTTCTTTGTTAAAAGCAATACGTAAAAGGTCTCGTTTCGCGATTTGTTCACCAGATACTACTGATTTTCTCATGGGAGTTTTTCTTTGTTTCATAGGCTTATTCTTCAGTGCTTGCTTCTTCTAAAACAGCTTCAGCAACTTCTTCTGTAAATTCATCCACTTCTTCAACAAGTGCATCAAGCTCAACCATTTCTTTTTGGAAATCTTCTTCTGACTTGATGTCGATTTTACAATTAGTAACATGGGCTGCAAGGCGGACGTTTTGGCCTCGTTTACCGATAGCCAATGACAATTGATCTTGAGCAACAACTGCAATTGCTGAACCATCTTCACGAATCGCCACCTGTTCGATGCGTGCAGGTTTGAGCGCATTAGCAATCAGTGTTGCTTTGTCGGCATTGTATTCGATGATATCCATCTTTTCCCCCGAAAGCTCACGGATAATTCCTTGAATACGTGCGCCTTTTGTACCAACCATAGTACCTATGGCATCCACATTCTCATCATGACTCTCAACGATAACTTTCGCACGATCGCCTGCATCCCGCGCAACCGATTTGATTTCCACTGTTCCATCGTAAACTTCAGGAATTTCTTTTTCAAACATACGTTTGAGCATATCTGGTGCTGTCCGGCTAATAAATACACGCGTACCTTTAGGAGTCAAAAGAACATCCGTCACATAGACTTTAACCTTGTCTCCAACATGATAACTTTCTTGACTGATACGATCTTTTGCTGTTAAGAGTGCATCAACGCGTCCCAAGTTAACATAAACGGCACGTGCATCAACTTTTTCAACTGTTCCTGTGATAATTTCATCTTTATAACGGCTATACTCGTTATAGATGATTGTGCGTTCTTCTTCACGCATTTTTTGCATAATTACTTGCTTGGCCGCACCAGCTGCTGTACGTGCAAAATCTTTTGGTTTTTCTTCAAACATGATTTTGTCGCCAATTTCATAATGTGGGTTAAGTTCTTGGGCATCTTCAAGCGAAATTTCAAGACGACTGTCAAAGACTTCATCAACGACTTCACGTGTCGAATAAACATTGAAGTTCCCTTTTTTTTCATCAAAAATAACTTTTACATTTTGCGCTTGACCATATTGGCGTTTATAAGCTGCCGTGATAGCTTGCTCAATAGCTTCAATAACTATCTCTTGTTTAATGCCTTTTTCTTCTTCTAGCATTGCAAAGGCGTTAAGCATTTCCTTGCTCATTTTGCTTTTTCCTCTTTCTTGCGTTTTTTGGAAAATATTTTAATTTTTATTTTTAGTGTCAAGATTTCTTAAAGCTTAACCAAAGTCGTTGCTTTTGAAATCTTATCTGCTGGAATTTCAACTGTTTTCTTACGGGCTTTGTCCATATACTCAACAGTCAAGATGTTATCCTCGTACTTCACCAAATCACCAACGAATTCTTTTTCGCCTTCGATTTTTTGATAAAGCTTTACAAGAATATAATCACCAACAGCATCTCGAAAATGCTCAGCCTTTTTAAGTGGACGTTCAGCACCAGGACTGACTACTTCAAGCATATAACCCTCTGTCGGGAAGGGGTCTGGTGAAATAGTATCCAGCAAGGGCGAAAGAATTTCACTTAAGTCTGCTGTGTCTTGAATGGTAATTCCTTCCGCCTTGTCTACCAAGAGTCGCAAAACCATATCCCCGCCAAGCTTCTCCCACTCGACATCGATAAGTTCAAACTCCTCTGGTAAGTGAGGCAAGATGAATTCCTCCACTGTTTTCACAAGTGTTTCTGACATCTCTTCTCCTTTCAGAAAACAACACAGAAAGAGCGCTCCCTCGAACGCTCCTTTCTAGTAGTTTTTATTTAGACCTATTATAACATATTTTAACTCGATGTCAAGCCCCGTGATTATGAAAAAAATTTCCCACGGACATCTGCTCAAATACTGCCCTTATTTCCATGAAGTACTTTAGATATCTTCCTTGGCATTCTGTGGCTCCTTCTTAAAATTCTTGATAATCTGGTCTTAAAGGGCTATGATAAAAAGAGTGTAATTTATAGGAGATTTTTATGAAAATTTATTTTCAATTACTTATTATTTTTGGTTTTTCTTTTGCGGGAGATACGCTATCGAACAGTTTGCATCTTCCTATTCCCGGAAGTATTTTAGGAATGATTTTTTTATTCCTTGCGCTGCAATTTAAGGTTTTAAAATTCACCGATGTGGATGAAGTTGGAAGCTTCTTAATCAATAACATGACGATTTTATTCTTACCTGCTGGAGTGGGCATCATGGCCAAATGGCCCTTAATTTCCAACTTTTGGTGGCAAATAGCCTTGATTATTCTTCTTGCCCTTATCGTGAATGTCTTTGTTTTAGGTCATTTGGTTCAATTTATCAAAGTCAAATATGAGGGGGATTACCTCGAACCTGAATTATTAAAAAATAAAAGAGAGGTACACTGATGGATACCATTACTTCTAGCCCGCTGTTTGGATTAACTCTGACACTTTTAATATTTATTGTTGGTGTACGTATCAATGAAAATATACGTAAACCTTGGACAAATCCTTTGCTTTTTGCTACTCTCGTTATTATTTTGATTTTGGTGGTAGCTAAAATACCCTATGAGAATTATTACAAAGGAGGCGCGATATTAAATGACTTGATTGGTCCTTCAACTGTTGCCTTAGGTATTCCTTTGTATAAAACCTTTCAGCTTATGAAACACCATGCACGCTCTATTTTAATCAGTATCGCTGCTGCTGCCCTTATCAATACAGTTATTACAGCCTTATTGTTAAAATTTTTTGGTTTATCAAAATTAGCTTCCTTGTCTCTTTTTCCAAAATCTGTAACCACTGCTATGGCTATTGGAATAACGGAAAAAATGCAAGGTGTTACAACGATTACGGTTGTGGTCGTCGTGGCTACCGGAATCCTAACCAGTGTTCTTGGTGTGTCATTGATGAAACTCTTTAAAATTGAAGATTCTGTTGCCCAAGGTGTCGTTCTTGGCGGCACTGGACATGCTGTGGGCACAGGTACTGCCATTGAACTGGGAAAAGTTCAAGGTGCAATGGGAGCTTTAGCTATTGGTGTAACTGGGATTATGTATGTTATTTTTGCACCCTTAGTGGCTCATATTATTCTTGGGTATTGAGACATGTCTGCGTGAAGTGCCGATAAGTTATGATAAAAAGCTTGAAAATTAACTTCAAGCTTTTTTATTATTTACGCTTACGTGCAATCAAATGAATCGGTGTACCTTCAAAGACAAAGGCTTTACGGATTTGATTTTCTAAGAAGCGCATATAAGAGAAATGCATGAGTTCTTCTTCATTAACGAAGATTACAAATGTTGGGGGCTTCACTGCAACTTGTGTTGCATAGAAAATCTTCAAACGTTTCCCTTTATCTGTCGGTGTCGGATTAATCGCTACCGCATCCATAATGACATCATTCAAGACAGAACTTGAAATACGGAGATTTTGAGAATGATGAATTTCCTTAATCATATCTGGAAGTTTGTGGAGACGTTGACCTGTTTTAGCTGAAACATACACAATCGGCGCATAATCAAGAAATTTAAATTTCCAGCGGATATCTTCCTCAAATTTTTTCATGGTGTAGTTATCTTTTTCAAGTGTGTCCCACTTGTTGACCACGAGAAGAATTCCCTTGCCGGCATCATGCGCGAAACCTGCGATGCGCATGTCATATTCACGAATTCCTTCTTCTGCATTGATAACCATGAGGACAATATCGCTCCGATCAATGGCACGCATGGCGCGCATCACAGAGTATTTTTCTGTGTTTTCATAAATTTTCCCTGATTTACGCATCCCTGCTGTATCAATCATGAGGAACTCTTGCCCTTCAGCATCCGTAAAACTTGTATCAATCGCATCACGCGTTGTACCTGCCACAGGGCTGGCAATGACACGCTCTTCTCCAAGAATGGCATTAATCAAACTCGATTTACCAACATTTGGTCGACCAATCAAACTGAACTTGATGACATCTGGATTTTCTTCTTCTGTTTCTGTTGGGAGATTTTCAATGATTGCATCAAGAAGATCCCCTGTTCCCAAGCCGTGAACAGCGGATACTGGATAAGGTTCTCCAAGTCCGAGTGAGTAGAAGTCGAAAATTTCCATGCGACGTTCAGGGTTATCCACTTTATTGACAACGAGGATAACTGGTTTGTCTGTTCGATAGAGGATTTGCGCCACATGTTCGTCAGCATCTGTAATCCCTGTTTCGCCATCCACAACGGCAACAATGACATCCGCTTCTTCCATCGCAATCTCTGCTTGGGCACGGATTTGTGTCATGAAAGGCTCATCCGAAAGTTCAATCCCTCCTGTATCAATAAGTGAGAATTTTTTATTCAGCCACTCGCCTGTGGCATAAATACGGTCACGTGTCACTCCAGGAACATCTTCAACAATCGAGATACGTTCCCCAGCAATACGGTTAAAAATTGTGGACTTCCCAACATTCGGTCGGCCAACAATAGCTACTGTAGGTAGTGTCATTTATTTTTTTATCCTTTTCTTATCAGTAATAAGCTCTTTTCTCTTATTCACCCTCTTCTTTCCACACGAAAGAGAAAAAGCATACACTGTAATTGTAACATTTTACTGACTTTTTTTATAGCTCTGCCCTTTCACTTCAAAAGTGTGACAAAAAACTCAGAGTACTCAAAATTATTTTTTTATGTTTTTAATCGGAATCTCTTTAACGCCGAGTAAATCTAAAGCAAAGTTAAAAATTGGAATACCTACAATTAACCCCCAAACGCCAAAGAAATGTTCCCCTAAAAAAAGAATGACAAAGGTATAAAACATCGGCAGCTTTGCCTTGTGCGCCATAAGATGTGGATTCAGCACATAAGATTCCAGAGCATGAATCAGGGCTATAATCAGTAAAACCAAAATAACGTCCTTAATCCCACCAATTGAATAGCCAATAATCGATAAAGGTACACAAGAGATTAGAACTCCAGCCACAGGAATAAGACTAAGCAGGAAAATCATTACTCCTAGACTCAATAGTTCAGGAAATCCCATGAAACTTAGTGCTACAATCGTTAAAAGAGTGTTAACCACTGCGATAATAAACTGTGTTTCCAATACTACACCAAATCCAGTAAAGAATTTGCTGACAAGATAGTAGGTGTCTTCAAAGAACCATGCAAAATCACTTTTTAGGAAAAGTTTTGAAAACTTGTTGGTTTCCTTACGATCAATCGTAAAAAAGAAACTCATTAAAAAAGCAAAAAGAACTATCAATAATCCCTTTCCAAAACTAGTCAAATAGTTAACAAGTGTTCCCAAACTGCTTTGAATTTTATCTGCAAGATTGTATTCCTTGAAAAGCGTATAAATCGAATCCATCAGAGTACTCCCTCCGTGATTATTGCTTTGATAAAACTTGTTCACTGCATTGATTAAATGTGTAACTTGATTGACCAAAACAGGAATATACTCTGTAATTCCCAAATAAGCTAAAAAGAGAATTACTCCATAAAGGATAAAACCACTTATTTTTCCGGGGAGTTTTATTTTTCTCTCAACAAAACTTACAAATCGATAAGCGAGATAGCTAAACACGAAGGTCAAAAGCGTGAGTGGGAGAATGCTTCTCAAAAAATAGAGCATAACGACCAAAAATGCTAAGACCATCCATCTGCGTAGCTTCTCATTTTTTATAAACTTTTGGTAGTATTCCATGATTCTTCCTTTATCCATTTCTTATTAAGTTAAACAATTCCAGCTTAAAATTTTCAGACATCTAAATTATATCATGTTCAGTATAGAAAAAGATACATCCAAAGACGTATCTCAGACTATAGAGTGTGAGACACAGGTCCCTCCTCCTTCTTAAAGTGACTAAAAGCTACTTGCCTAAGTCTTGAGCTTGCCCGCATAAAAGAGAAATTAGTCTCACTCCCACCATAGGAACACACACACTTCCCCAGTCAAAGCCAAAGCATAAACCTTCATCTCTTTCAATCTTAGAGTAGCATAATGCTTATAAGTATTCGAGCTCTGTTGTCTTCTGGTAATCTGTTTTAATATTTTTCAGATTGGGTGTCAAAAATCAGCTCAACAATTTGCGAGCCTCTTAACGTAATGAGCATCATAAAAGGACTGTTCGGCTACAGTCTGAGATTAAAATGTTACTCTTGATTTTTGATACTCACATAGCGCTTTGCCTATTTTTTATTTTTTTTGTCTAAAATAATACCTATAATATTTATTATCACAACTGCTGCTAACAGTATATTTAATATCAATTGCCCCCAAAAACTACTGTTCAACACAAAAGAGATAAATAAGCTAATTAAAATTAGAATTATTGCAACACATTTATAAATTCGGTTATAATTGTTCATTGAAAACCTACTCCCCAAACTATGGCTCCTGAGCCTGCAATAGGAACAAATTGAGGAGATGAGTTAAAAACAATACCTCCTGGAATATTACTTGCTGCCAGTCCTAATACTCCAAGAGCAGCTATAACTGCTCTTGCTGGAACATAAACCGAACCTATTGTACATCCTACTTGAAATGCAGCAATAAAATAAAATAATATACTTTAATTTCTCTTGCATGGAAGCCATAAAGACAATAAAAATATAAGTAAGAACGGGATGTATAACCATTTGAGGTCTGGAAAAACAAAAGGAAGAACAAAAATCAATATACAAAGAATAGTTTGAAAGATTTTTAGCTTCATAAATAAGACTCCTCATTATTTTATTGAAATTCAGCTCCCCAGAAAACTGCAATAGGCGGAGTGGAATTGAAAACAATACCACCAGGAGAGGCTGCTGCAAGAATGCCCAAAGAAGCTAAAATCTTAGATACAGTAGGTTCAGGAATCCATACTCCACCGATAGCAACACCAGTTCCTATTCCATTTACAGTTGACTTAGATAGACCGATACGTAACCCCCACCAATAAACATGGACGTAATTGCTTCCTTCTCTAAATCTTAATAATCCGCTATTTCCAGAATTTGAAATAATAGTTACAGAGTTATTATTTTGTTCAATTCTTGTTCCATTTTTCAAATTTTCAGAATCTGAAATAATTTCATTTTTTTGAGAAATTAGTGCTTTTAATTTTGATAACTCCTCTGAAGCAATATCTTTGGGTAATTTATTGGTATCAATAATAAATTTATTCCCTAATAATTTGATAGATTGGTCAAATTTATTAATAAAATCTGAAGAAAGTGGATGCTCTAAACTTTTTTGTACATCTGTAGTTATAGATGTGTTAACTTGGTCTGCCGACGCACTGTTTACCCTCAAAGATGCTATAGCAGAAAATAAAATAGGTGCTATTGCTAAGATGGCAATCGATTTTTTCACACGAATCTCCTTATGACTTGATGCCCCCATTAAATCACTTTAACAACCGAAAGTAAAGCGTTATCATGAAATTAGTAAGACTATTTTTTTATTACTTGCGTTTATGGCAAGAATCATTAGTGCTGCAAAATGACTCTATAATCTATAGAACAAGGTGTAAACAAAACACCTGCCACAGTGATAAATGTGCAGGTGTTTTGTTGGTATTTCCGTCTTTATTTTTAAATTTTAGCAAGCTAAGGTAAGCTGCCCCAAGTAATAAACTAAGCTATGAACTGGTAGTTACTACTTTAGATAATGTCCTTTTTGACTGGGGGATTCAGCCCCCCTCCTGTCACAGCATCAGTACTTTTCATTCTTGCCAAATCAGAAACTAATTTTTAAACATCATCTTTGTCTTCACTCCCAGATACATCCGAAAATATATCTGCTTCTTTTATATGCTATTTCTTTCTGCCTTTTTTCATTTTTTTCTGCGCGCGTTTCATAGCCTGCTTCATGGCAAACTGAGTGGCTTTTCCTTTAAGACCACCTCCAAACATGGCACTCATATCAGGCGTGCCAGAAGGTGTTCCGCCTCGCATAAGACCTTGCAAATCTCCTAGGGAAGACATGTCTGGCATACCTCCAGGCATATTTTTCATGTTTGGCATTTTACCACCAGCGCCGCCCATCATTTGTTGCATCATTGCATCCATATCCCCATTCATAATGCCTTGCATCATGTCTTTAGACTGATTAAACTGCTTGATGAACTTATTTACTTCAATGAAACTATTCCCCGAACCTGCAGCGATACGACGACGACGTGCTGGTGAAAGCTCCACCTCTAATTGACGTTCCGCTGGTGTCATCGAAAGAACAATGGCACGTTTACGCGCGATGTCTTTCGGATCAACTTTGACATTTTCGATGCCAGGCACTTGTGACATCCCTGGAATCATTTTCATAATTTCTTCCATAGGTCCCATATTTGTCACCTGATCCAATTGTTCGACAAAGTCACTGTAGTCAAAACGATTTTCCGCCATCTTGGCAGCCATCTTCATGGATTGTTCTTCGTCAAACTGTGCCTGCGCTTTTTCAATCAGCGTCAGCATATCTCCCATACCAAGGATACGCGAGCTCATACGGTCTGGGTAAAAGATTTCTAAATCTGTCAGCTTTTCTCCTGTACCCGTAAACTTGATGGGTTTACCCGTAATTTCACGAATAGATAAGGCTGCACCACCACGTGTATCTCCGTCAAGTTTGGTGATAATGACACCACTAATATCTAACTTTTCATCAAAGGTTTTAGCCACCTGAGCTGCGACTTGACCTGTCATCGCATCAACAACCAAAAGAATTTCGGTTGGTTGTGCAAGAGCTTTGATCTCTTGCAGCTCATTCATCAGCTTATCGTCAATTTCTAGGCGTCCTGCCGTATCAATCAAAACATAATCTTTACGTTCTTCACGCGCTCGCGCTAAGCCGTTCTTGACGATATTTACAGGACTTTCAGCTGTGCCCTCATCATATACAGGGATATCAAGCTGTTCACCTAGAGTTTTTAATTGATCAATGGCTGCTGGACGATAAACGTCAGCCGCAATCATGAGGGGACGGGCATTTTGTTCTTCTTTGAGTTTTTTAGCCAGTTTACCTGCAAAGGTTGTTTTACCTGCCCCTTGCAAGCCGACCATCATGATGATTGTTGGAATTTTAGGTGATTTGAGCAGCTCAGCTTCACCGCCACCCAAAATCGCTGTCAATTCTTCATTGACAATAGAGATGACTTGTTGCGCTGGATTAAGCGCTTCTGAGACCTCTGTCCCAATCGCTCGCTCGCGAATCGCTTTGATGAACTTTTTCACTACAGGAAGAGCTACGTCAGCTTCAAGAAGCGCCACACGTATTTCTTTTGTAATTTCTGTTACATCTTGTTCTGTGATTTTCTTTTTGCCGCGCAAATTTTTGAACACATTTTGCAAACGTTCTGTTAGATTTTCAAAAGCCATTTTTATATTCCAGTCCTATTCTTTTATTCAGATAGTTTTATTATATCACATTCTCTTAGAGGTCAATCATTGACCGTGTCTTCGTACAATGAAGGTATAATACTGTAGATTTTAGTTTTGCTCAGATAGTTTCTTGATATCCTCTGGACGGCCAATGACAAACAAAGAGTCACCAATCATCAAGCGCGTATCTCCTGAAGCAATTTCTACTCCACCATGGATATGTTTGACATAGCTGATATTCAAATCATATCCATTTAACTCTGAAATTTCAGAGATGAGACGATTGTCCATCTTACGCGAACATACCTTAACTTCTGCAAACTCAATGTTTTCTGCAATATCCACGACATTACTGATGTTTTCAAAAATTAAACTTTCAGCAATCTTACGCCCCATCTCAACTTCGGGAAGAACAACCCGGTCTGCACCGATTTTTTCTAACAGGCGATAGTGATTTTTATCAACAGCCTTCGTGATGACTTGAGGTACTCCTGCATCTTTAGCAAGCATGGTTACCAGTACAGAGGACTGAATGTCTTCACCGATAGCAACGATAGCAACATCAAAATCTTTAATGCCAATCTCCTCCAGAACACGTTCATCCTTTGCATCCGCAATGATTGCATTAGGTACTATATCTTTAAAGAGATTGACCCGGTCCTCATTTTGATCCATGACGAGCAAGTCGGCTTCTGTTTCTGCGATAGTTTTAGCAACCGCAGAGCCAAAACGTCCAAGCCCTATAACAACAAATGATTTCATATTAGCCCACCATTACCTTTTCTTCTGGATATTTATAGAGAGATTCATGATTATCTTTCGCATTGATTGAATAAATAATCGTAAACACGCCGACACGACCAATGAACATAAGAATGCCTACAATGATTTTTCCGAGCACATTTAAATTCGGTGTAACTCCCATACTCAATCCTACAGTAGATAAGGCTGAGATAACTTCAAAAAGAATTTGATCTACACGAAATTTTGGATTCGTCAAAAGGAGGATAAATGTCGCAATAACCATCATAAAGAAGTAGAGAAAGACAGATTCGTATGCCTGTTTGACAACACTTTGTGGAATTGTTCTATTTTTAAAGCTGGTGTGTTTATCGCGCTTAATAATCGCGCGCACATTGAGCGCTAGGACACCTATTGTCGTCGTTTTCAAACCTCCGGCTGTTGAGCCTGATGTTCCTCCGATAACCATTAATATTATGGTGAGGAAAATACTTGCTTGACTGAACAAATTATACTCTTGGATAGAAAAGCCCGCTGTCCGCTGAGAAATCGATAGAAAAAGGCTCTGCATCACAAATATAAATGGATTATTACTTACACTTTCAAAGTCAGAAATTAGAAAGAGCAACATCCCACCAAAAACAAGAAAGGCTGTCGTTGTAAGAGCTAATCGAGTGTGAAGAGATAACTTTCTCTGCTTCCTATAGTTAAGTAAATCCATAATAACGATAAACCCTAAACTTCCGCAAACAACCATTGATGCAATAACCATCAAGACGTATGGTGAATGCTCATAAAGCATAAGTGAATTGCCAAACAAGTCAAAACCAGCATTGCAATATGCTGAAATGGTATGGAAAACACTGTACCAAATCCCCTTGACTAGTCCAAACCTTGGGACAAAGGAAAATGACAAAAGAACGCTGCCACAAAATTGAATCAAAAGCGAAATAATCAGTACGTTAATGACTACTCGAACACTTGAACTCATATCTGATAAACTATAGGATTCCTGAATAATCAGCCGAGATTTGAGGGACATTTTTTGATTGAGGAGGAGGAAAATACTGACAACCAATGTCATAAAGCCCAACCCGCCTACCTCGATCAAAAGCAATAGGATAACTTGTCCAAAGAGAGACCAGTGGGCACCGGTATCAATTACAGTTAAACCTGTAACACAGACAGCAGAAACAGCAGTAAATAACGCATCTATCGGATGTGTAAACTGCCCCGTACTCGAAGAAATCGGTAAACTGAGCAAGGTTCCTCCTCCAATCACGAGCATCAAAAAGGCGATAAAAATAATCTGCAGCGCTGTTAATTTTTTTAAGTTTTTTTGCATGAAGTGCTTACTCTATTTCTCCTGTTTGTATTTTGTCTAAAACGCTTCTCTTTTCAAAAAAATATAGCAAAAGACAGGCCTTTACTATATAATATTTTGCCGTGTTTATCTGGAAAGTAATCTTAAGCGCTTGAGGAAAGCTTATCCAGCCTTTCCACTAGTCTTACTTGACTTCTTCTTATTGCCCTTATAACGGCGAGTCAACTCTTGTGGAGCACGTGCTTCCATGACTACTGGCAGAACAACTGGTTTACGACGGGTTTGAGTATAAAGGAATTTGCCCAGAGCATCACGGATGGCACCCTTGAGGTCTGACCAATCAAAATCAGTTCCTGCAAGATACTTTTCAACCGTCTCATTTACCAAGTTTCCCGCATCCTTCATCAAATCTCGTGAGGTTTTGACATAAACAAAACCGCGTGTATGTACACGTGTTTGGCTGATAATTTTACGTTCAGCCTTATTGATTGTTATAACAGCGATAAAAATTCCGTCTTCAGATAATACTTTACGGTCCCGTAAAACCACTGAACCGATATCGCCAATACCTGAACCATCAATCATCACGTTTTCCGCTGGAACAACTCCTGCTGGAATCATCTCGTCTTCTTTATTGAAAGAGACAGACTCCCCTTTTTTAGCTATAAAGATATGTTCTGGAAGCATTCCCAGCTCCATAGCTAACTCTGCATGAGCACGTAACTCCCGATATTCACCTTGGATAGGAATCAGGTTTTTCGGACGTAAGATATCAATCATGAATTGTAAATCACGCGCGTTGGCATGACCGGAAACCTTCAAGTCTGCGCCCAACATCTTCATGACACCACCAGCACGATAGACATCATTTTCAATGCGCGCAATTAAGGTTTCATAAGCGATAGAAGGTGTTGTTACTGCAAAAGCAACATCTCCTTCTTTGATTTTCACCCATTTATGACGCTTATGAGCCATGTCTCCGAGGACTTTTAGCGGTTCACCCATGCGACCTGTTTCGATAATAACCAGTTCTTCATCCGCATACTTACTGATTTCATTTGGCTTAATAATCGCCTTTTTATCTTCAATTTTCAACTTCTTCAAACGTGTCGCTGTCTCGACGATCTGGTCCATGTCTTGACCTGTAAAGGCAATACGCCGGCCAAGTTTGAGCGCCGCTCCAACAACCTGTTGAATGCGTCCCAGATTACCAGCATTACAAGCAATGATTACGCGTCCTTGTGCTTCATCAATTGTATCGTAGATTTTCTCATAAATTTCATGCTCACTTGCTGACTGTTCGGGTGACAAGGCGTTAGGAGAACTCGAAAGCAGGGCCAGCACCTTACTGTTTCCTATTTCTGCAAGACGTCGCATGTTCGTCCGATAGCCTTGTGCAACGGCTGGATCAAAACGGAAATCACCCGTGTAAACAATATTTCCCGAATCAGTGCCAACGACTATCCCCATTGATTCTGGAATGGTGTGTGTTGTTGAGAAAAAGGAAATTACTGCTTGACCAAAATCTATTTCTGTTTCCTCAGTTACAACGTGGAAGTCCTTGAATTTTTTGCTGCCCTCATAGTTGCGCACATTGATTTTAGCAAGCTCTATCGTCAACTCACTCCCAAATACAGGGACACGTAATTCTGAAACGATATAAGGCAAAGCACCGATAGAATCTGCGTGACCATGTGTCAAGAAAATTCCCGCAACACGGTCTGCATTTTCTACGAGATAATCAATATCCGGAATCACAAAATCAATCCCTAGCATATCACTATCTGCATATTTTAAACCTGCATCAAGAACGAAAATTTGCTCGTTCACCTCCACTAGGTACATATTTTTACCAAATTCGCGTACACCACCTAAAGGTGTAATTTTTATATCTGCCATTTATTAATTAAAAAACCTTTCTTTTTTCGTAATAAAAGGGATTGGCATTCCAATCCCCACCGAGAATACTTACTACAAGTATAACTCAAAGCTCCAAAAAAATCAATCAGCTGTTCCTTAATTCCTCTTATCATGCGGCTTATACAATTTTACATTTTGAAAAAATTCCCTTATTTCAACATCATATTTTTCCATAAATTTTGAACTTTTGATACGTAAACAGCCCTTGCCCATGGCTGATTTGGGAAAGTTGTTTTGCCACGATATATTTTCACCGTAAAAATAAATCGCCACATAATTTTTTTGTGAAGAAATGTTGACAGTGCCAGCTTCTTCATAGCCTGGACTGGGGTAAGGGTTTTGTCCTAGAGCAATAGCAGAAAAAGTCTTGCCATTGTCAAAATAACGCAGTTCTTCTTCCGGAAAGGTGCTGTGAACCATGTGTAAGACCTGCCTCAAAAGTTGCGAATCTTGAGCTTGTGCGATGTACTCTTCGATATTTCCAGCAGCATTATACATTTATTATTCTCTCTTTCTGCATCAGAAGTATTTGTTCAAAAAACTTTCACAACTTCCTTATATTTTTCCTTATCCATTTCATAAGACCTAATGTGACGAGCCCCCTTAGCAATATAGATTTCTTTTGGTCCTTGGGTCGCCTCATAGTTTCGATAGACCATTTCTAGAGGTACAAACGTATCCTGATCGCCGTGTATAAAAAGGAAGGGTCTATTATTCTTCGCCAGCTGACTAAGCGCAGAGGCTTCTTTCCAGCTGTAGCCTGCAAAAAGCTTTGACCAAAAAGAAAGGAGATGCATCAAGGGAAACTGAGGTAAGTGAAAATCATGTTTCGCCTTATAAGATAACTCGTTCCACACTGTATCATAACCACAATCTTCAATAAGGCACTTGACATTTTCCGGGAGTGCTTCACCTGAGAGCATCATCGTTGCAGAAGCTCCCATCGATATACCAAACAAAGCAATCTGGCTCTGTGCATTTTTCTCAATAATTTTTTCAATCCATCCCTTATTATCCTTAAGATCCAACCAGCCAAAGCCAATAAATTTTCCTTGACTTCTAGCTCCAGCTCTATAGTCAGGCATCAACACGTTATATCCTAACTCATGAAAAAGCCAGCCAAACGCACCGTAACGCTCTCTTACAGACTTATAGCCATTGAACAGTAGAACCGTCTTATCAGTTGGTACTTTAGCTGAAAGATACCAAGCCTTGAGTATGAGGTTATCATGTGTCTGTAACTGCCATTCTTCTTTTTCAGCCTGCATAAATGCGGCCCATTCAGAGTATAATGGAGAATTCTCTTGAGGTCGTCTTACCCAGATACTTCTATTTTTATTTTCAATAAAAACAAAAAGTCCTAAACTGACAACAAGGATGAAAGAAATAAGGGAAAATGAGAATATTAAGAGGGATACCATGTTGCTATTATAGCATGATTTTTATCTTTGTTTTTCAAAAATGAAAAAGCTAAGCCGTCCCTGACTAACGGAATCTCAGACTATAAATAAACAGCCCCGGATTGCGGAGCTGTTTGGATATTTTGGATACTTTTAGTTTGACGTTTGTTGGATGATGAGAGCGGGGCGGACACCTCCATTAATACTTACGGTATTTGCTGTATGTCCTCCATTAAAGGCTCCACCTAAGCTTGTCGCCTCTCGTGCCTGAAGGAGAACCCAAGCATGCCCTGCTTGAGCACGAGTTCGAAGCCACCACCAACTATTATTGGCACCTATACGTCCTGCTGGATTAGGAAAAGCTTGCCCGCTTCCTGATAAACGTGCTACATCAGCTAAGGAGAGGGCAAAAGCACGAGGAGCTCCACTTGTATCAACATCAGTCACATCAGCCGCAACCAGTGGAAAATCTGTCAAGTTACTTGGTAGCCATGCCTGAGTTGAACCTGAGCTTGTCCAAGTCAGATAGTGATGCGAGACCGCTCCTGTATCAAAATTATCTGAAACCGGTTGAACCATAGTCCGAACATCCGCATGTAGGGCGTCATACCAAGAAACCAGTTCTGCCTCTTGATCGTTCCAAGAAACATTACGTATCGCCTCATTCCGGATAATCATATGATTGCCAGAACCCATGTTTTCAAGGTAGCGGTACTGCTCACCTGCCATGGTAAAGATACGGCCCGGACGCATGGTTGAAAAGTCAAAGTCTGCTGGTGCACTGTCTTCGTTAGGCAATGGGTTCTGTCCATCATCAAACATCACCCCGTTCTGGATACCTTGGAGAAAGTCTTCCAGCTCCGCATGGTGCTGCTCCCCGTCATTGAGGAACTCCTCATGCTGGTCAGGGCTCACCAGCCCACTCTCGACATGAATCCCATAGTAGTAAAAGCCGTTAAAGACCTTGTCCTCAATGGCAGCCGTCATCTCTGCTGCATCAAGCAGGTAAGAGGTGGCTTGTTCCCGGTCCAGTCGGTTGGCCCAGTAAGCCCAGCCTGTGTTCGGGTCAACCACCCAGAAGTTCCCTATCTTGTCTTCGTTAGGCAAATTACTCCACTGGTTCATGGTCATTGGGGCACGGTCCTGTTGTAAGTTTTGGGCAGTTTGGTTGGTCACTTCTTCTCCCGGCCAGATTGGACCACTGTTGTCAAAGTCTTCGTTTGCTGACCAGTAAGCATCAATACCATCTCCCGGATGTGTCGCGCCATCTGTGACCCCATCTGTTGCCTCGTTCCCTTCGATCCAGTCCCGCGCATGACCTGCCGCTGCTGTTCTTAAGTCTAGGTTGTCATGGTTGAAGGTCGGCATATACCATGGGGCATCTTGACCGGAACGCTCCCAACCAAAGATGAGGTTGGCGTACTGGTCGAAAGCATTTGAGTCATTGGTGTTTTCACGGTCGGTGATGTCGTTTGCGCTGGGAATCCATGTGGTCCAGTTTTCTACATCCTCACGGCTGGTTCCTGCCACTAATGGGGTGAAGTTGGCTTCATCACGTTGGCGGGTTTCGAGGAACTCGGACAGGCGTATCCGGGCCATGATTGGCCGTTCGCCATAGTTTTCTACGAAGACGTCCTTGTTTTCTGTCTCACGGTTGTAGTAGTCGTGGACACGGCCACCGACATTGATGTCTACTTCATTCAGCCGGTCATTGATGGCCCGCTGGTTGAAGGCTTGGAAGGCGAAGGTGCCGCCTACTGCGAGTAACAAGAGCGACAGGAGTGCGAGGTTGCGCAGCCGCCGCTGTTTTTTCTTTTCTGGTGTCATAAACTCCTCCTTTGACGTAACCTGTGGTTTTGTATTTTTATTACAAGTTCATTTCTAATGTTACGTTTACTTTCTGAGTCTATAGTATAAAAAAAAAAAAAGGTCAAATGAAATGAGTGTTTGATGAGAAAAGCGGAGGGAACTTCCATGTGGGTTGACTTCTGGCTTCCGTAGTCCGTGCCTGAAAAGTGGACAAAAGAAGCTCCAGTCTAGGCTGGAGCTTCTTGACTTCATGAAAGTACTTCTCACTTTCTCTTTTTACAATTCTCTATCCCCTTTTATTTTTTCATGTGGTTCATCACAGATTTACTTAATTACTTGGTACGTCAGATAAGGTCCAAGTCAACCCACCTTGATATTTTGCTGCATATTGTTGAGTAACAGGTACCTCTAGATAGATACCTTTCTGAGTTGTTCCATTCCAATTTTGGCTCAGATTAAACGTGCCGCCTTTTGTTCCTGCAAGCTCGCTATGAACGAGTGTGTTATTGGCTGACAGCATTGTTTTGTTTACACCATCAGCACTAAACCAAAGCGCTCCAACTAACGACCGTCCTCCTGCAAGAGCTACTCCTGACTCATCCACCTCGACTAAAGGATGATTTTCTTTTACAAACATTGTCCATCCTGTATTTTTAGATACCTCTCTTGTATCAGTTACCACAACATCCTGATCGTAGCTTGGAAACGCTCTTAGGCTGCTTGTTTTAACTTTCAATTGTCCAAAACTCATTATTGAGGGTGCGCTTGTAAAGTTAAGGCTTCCGCTAAAAATTGTGACATCTACAGACTTAGAAAGTGTTTTATCAGCAGCAGAGAAGTTATAAGTAATGGGGACAACGTCATTTGATGCAGCATTCTTTAAAGCAGAAAAATATTCGCCCGCATTAGCTAATACTGCTGGAGAAACAGTGCCGTCTGCCTGATAAGCTTTTGCACGCGTGTAAAAGTCAAGTTTTTCTTGATTCCTGCTCGCTCCTATTTCATTGGCTATATCTTGTCCCAATGTCACAGGGTAAGCATTCACAGCCTTTTGTCTGTCTGAAGATATGACCGCTTCATCTGCCACAAGGACGAGATGTGCCTGTGCCTTTTCATAGCTTGTCGTCCATGTGACAGGAATGTCAAGATAATCTCGACCTTCTAAACCAGCATTTGCTGTCTTGATTGTATTCGCATCAAGTTGAAGTCCTGCCAGATTTTCTCCAGCAACATTCATAAGAGATTTCAGCTGACTTTCAGTGAGACTTTTTGCGGTAGTTTCTGAAATAATTATATTTTGGGCTGAAAGTTTCAGTGTGATAGTGATTGTAGCCTTTTGAGAAATGTGAGGCACCGCTGCAGAAATTTTATTTGTAGTGATACTATTTAGAAGAGCAAGTGATAAAACTACATTTATTATAAAAAGACGTTTCATTTTTCTCCTCTTCTTTATGCTGGACCGTGCGCAAGGGTATATTTAAAGATACCAGCTCGTGTCCCTGTTTGTGAAAGTAATGTGTTTTTTGCTCTAATCCTTATGCCAGCTGAGCTTGGAACATTCACGGTATAATTTTGACCAGCATTAGCCATCGAAATATAGGACGGAAGCTTTGCATCCGAAGTAACAGATACAATGGGAAGTGCTATTCCTTTCCTAAATTCTGCCGTATTCTCCTTATTTGCTGGATCACTCCAGTAATAGCTCAGACGGTCAGAAAAATTATTTTCCATCATGGTTACAGTAAGATGAAAATTAGGCGCCTGTCCCCTATCATCTCCTAGAACGAGTCGTTGAGCTGCGTTACCATTGATCAAATTTGACCAAGACCCGTTAGCAGGTGTCCCATTAGCATCATTCGGATTGAGTGATATATTAAAAGTTCGTGTCATAGAAGATTGCCCTGCATCTAACCAGAGCCCAATTGGCTGGTACCAAGAAATATAGCGGGCATTATTCATATTAACTAAATCCACTCTAGAATAGTTATTCGGCGTTAATGCAGAGTCTGTAATAGCACCCAACCCCGTTATTCGGCCTGTATTTTGCCTGTACCAAACATCACGCGTTCCTAAATTATTTCGATTAGGTGCCACTAAATCTAACTTTGCTGTATCAAAGCGTGCTGCTGTCGTTGAGGTATGTGTTCTTAAACCCCTTCCTGTAATTGTGATTGGAAAATTATTATTTGCATTCACAGTATAATCAAACACTGAACCCCCAGCCGTGTTTAAGGTTACGACCTTAGAATCATTAAGCATCATACCGCTTCCTACTCCTGGACTTCCAGCCACGAGACTCGCTGTTGTTTTCAAGTTATTTAAGAGTAAGCTAGCATTTTGCCCAATGTTCCAGCGCACAACTCCTGTACCTACAAAACCATTGAGATTGATGTTTCCACCGCCAGTAGTTACGGCAAGTCTGCCGTTATTTCCGATATTCAGTGTCCAAGAGTTATTGGCTACAGCTAAAAACCAGCCTCCGTTGTTTCGTGCAGCTGTATTTTCTGTTCCTTTGATATCAAAGGAAGCATTATCACCAATATCCCAAACCATCGGACCACTATTACCATCATCATAATACATACAATATGTATCATTAAGATTCCAAACCAAACGCGCATTATCCGCAACTTTCAGTGTATGAGCGTTATTATTATAGGTATAAAAAGGTTGATCCCAGCCCCAGTTTTGGTTTAAAGTTGTCGTCCCTGAAACAACTTCAACCCACTTCCCACCTTGAATCCACTCCCCTTGATTATCAGCGCCGGTCAAGCCCACCGTGGTCATATTATTATTTTGTCGGATATTAAAGGTATTATTACCGAAAAACAATATTCGACCGTTGTCATTACGGATAGGTTGAGCACCAGCTGTTGGTGCTCCATTGCTCACTGTAACATCTTGATAGACAAAGGTTGGTTCAGAACCACCTCTTCCAACAGACTGAAAAATTCCTCCAGTAATATTGTTTATGATGTAGGCATTTTTCACCTCCAAGACCGTAAACTGTGAAACACCTGAGTTTGGTACACGGAAAGGACCTCGGATATATCCTGCCCCTGCACCAGAACCCGCCCCTGCTGTCGTGTAGTTGGTATCTGTATCAAGATAAAGTCGTCGTCCATTCCCATTGATGGATAAACTTTTGCCCTCAACAATCGAAACGCCATTATTGGTATTTCCAGTATTTGCGTAATTATAACCTCCAATATCAGGAGCGCCTGGCACATCTCGAACAACGTTAAAATAGACTGTCCTGTTTGAAGCAGCATTGGGTCTAACATGATGGTAGGTATCCATCATATCTTTCCAACTGTCCGTATCATAGTAAGTCGCTCCTGCCTGACCTGTGATTGCCCCAGTGGTATCAATACGGCCGCTTAACACTGCTGCATCTACATTTCTTCCGATTCCGAGCAGTATCAAAATCATAGCTGTTATAAAGAATGGAGCAAGATATTTTTTACTTAATGTCATAAATTCATTTCCCTATAGTCCTTGAACAAGTGTATTTGTGATTGTTGCTTGATAAGCGCCGGGCTTTATTTCTCGTGTGGTGTCCAATTGCATTTCAGCAGTGACACCTCCACTCTTTTGGTTTCCCTGAGCGTTTCTCTGTCCAGTTAAGACCCTTCCCGCTTGCCCAAGGATATTGACAGCAGGATTTCCCTTTATCGTGCCAGAAGCATTGTCTGCAACGCTAATCTTAAAATATTTTAAGGGTAAAACCGTTGGCTTACCATTAATATTTCCTGTAAACTCACTTATCTTTTGCTGCAAATTATAGCCATTAGAATTCCCTGTGATATTGACGATAGTATAGGGTTGCGTTCCTTTAGTGCTTATAGCGCCAGTTGTCGTAGCTTCTGTATTTGAAAAGTTAAAGTCTGGAGCTTGAGTAAGATATAAGTTATCTGTCGCAGGTGCAGTGACATTAATATATGTATCCGCACTGCCATTATTTGTATCAATCTGTACATCTGCATGAACAGGTGAAATAAATGTTACGTTAGCTATAAGAGTCAAAGCTGTATAAAAAATGAGTTTCATTTTTCTTTTCAATTTTTCTCCCTTCTTCGCTTTAGACTATAACTAATAAACCCAGTCACTCCCCCACCTAGAGCCAAAGCACCCAGCCATAAAAAGTTTGCCTTGGCTTTTTGTTTAGCACTTTGGGGGCTAACCTGAACCTTGCCTTCACTGTCCACTCTAAGCAGATAGACTTCTTTTAATGTTTTGTTCTCCTGCCTCGCTTCAATATCTAGTTTATACTCGCCACCTTTGTCCAACGCTTTTTTCACCTGTAAAGGGAGGAGAATATCGGCATAAGGTACCACTGTTCCCGAAGGATAATCTAAGCTTGAATAAAGATTTCCCTTTCTATCTTTTATAGATACACTGAGCTGAGTTTTCTCTTGCAATACATTCTTAGTATTTTTAAGACGAATGAATTGTTCATCTGTTTTCATCTCACCAGCTGAAAGCGCGAGAGAGGCCGACTTGTCCCGTTCACCAGACTGCAAAATCAGAGCAAAAGCTGAACTATAAATGTTTAATAAGCTTTGTTCTTTCTCTACCTCATTCGCACGTCGCGTCACATTGATCCCCCCTATTGCAATCTTATTTGTCCAAGAACTAGGAATTCTAACTCTCAGAGGAATTTTTTTAGACTCTCCCGGCTGCAACACTACTGTAGCACTTCCTGAACCTTTCTTTTCGCCAATCAAAACATCTCTGTAAAAGTCAAAGACTTTTGTATGTGAAAGAAAGTTTTTAGTTTCGTCTTCTTTCAAGCCATAGTCTATAACAAAATTTGAATTCGTGATGGCTTGATTTGATGTGATATAAAATGTATTTTTCTGCTTGCCGTTGTTTATTTGGATGTATAAAGTGAGTTCTTCACCACTTTTGACATTTAACCACCAATACCCTAATTTATCGTCTATCTGACGTTCTTCAAGTAGAGGACGTGCTGAGAAGTCTGCTCCTGCATTTTCTTGGGCAGCGATGCTTTCTCCATTTACCATCAAACCCAAAAAGCTCGTTAGGAATAAGAGTGAGCATATTGTAATTTTCTTCATTTCTTTCATCCTTAGTGTCTAAAATACAGCAAGTTCAGCTAATAAGTAAAACAGTGATTGCTTCCTTAATTTTCGATATCTTTTTCATTCAATCTTTTCTCAAGTTCAGCTATACGTGCTGTTTTCTCATCCTCCTCTTGGTCTTTTTTGCGACGTTTCCAAAGGATAAAGAAGAAGATAAGAATGAGGAACAAGAAGATGAGAACAATGATTAACCACTTAATCCAAGAACTGTCTTGCTTTATGGTGACATCTTTCGCATTAAGCTCCCGCGCTTTGTCCGCTGTAATTTCGAAATCTTGTACGAATGTCCATTCATATTTGTATCTTGTTTCATTGCCTTTTTCATCTTTGACCACATAGCTTCCATTTTCATCTTTTTGCCCGTGCACAACCATCTTCATTTGATATTTACCCGGTTGTAACTTCTCTCCATTCAATGACAAAGGGTAATCAAAGTTGGAGTTGGGAGCCATCTGCATCATCTCTTTGCTTGACTTATATTCCAGCTTAGGGTTGTCAATACCTTTGACAGTTGCTGAAAGTTGCATCTGATTCAGATAGCCCATACTTGGATTTTGTAAGTTGGCATTAATCACATTTCGATAATTGACTTGACCTGCTGAAACTTTTGTGAGTTTGAGATCCGGAGCCACTTTTTCATTTGATTGACTCAGCAAAAGGGCAATAACATAGGCATATTCATTTTGGATACTGATTCCTTTTGTATCTGCTGTCTTTTTTGAACCTTGCTTTTCTTTATAAGTAAGTCCTCCGGCCATATAACCTTTGAATGCCGAATCAGGCATTTTGACAGTAATCTTTACAGTTTTTGTACTTTTTGGCTCTAGGACTATTTCTTCATCAAGTTTCACATAGTCCTTCATATTATATTTTAAAGAAGCATCAGGTTTTATACTGTTCGGGGAGTATTCCACTACACCATTCAAATTTGTTGTTGCACTGGCTAGTCCTTGCTCAACAGTAACTGATTTATCTGTTGAGTTACTCAGCTCAACTGTAAGCGTCTGTGTTTGACTGGGATTCATTAAGAGGTCAAAATACGAAGCTTTACTTGCTTGATTGTCAGGAAGTATGGCCTTGACACTAAAGTTAAATTGGTTGGCAAAGGCTGGATTTACAAAGATAAACATCCCTGCTAGAGCCAATATAAGAGTGACCCACTTTTTTAAGTTTTTCATTTTTTGTTTAACCTCGATAATAATCTGCGAAATACAAATAGTAATTTTATAAATAATGACTTATTTTCTTCTCTCTTTATTCCACAAGAGAGAGGAAAATATAATTTGCTGAAAAATTTAGAGTGATGTAATCTTTTTAAGGAAGGAGTCTCAGCTTAAACTTTTCAGCTGTAACAATCTTCCGAAAGCTCAAACGCTAGTTCGCAGGAGTATCTGTTAGTGCCCATGTAACCGTAGATTTATAAGTCGTAGCTAACTTTGTCGTTTTACCCGGAACAAACAAGGATACTGATGAACCTTTACTTGTGTCATCTCCCCATACGAGCAAGTTTGTCCCTGCACCTTTACCAGAACTTGCACCAAGTATCGTACCTGACGAAGCTCCCGGCGTTAAAGTTACTGAAGAAACGGACTTATTTGCAGGTGCATCAGAGATGGAAACAAGACGACCATTTGCAAGTGTTAATTGAGCACCAGTCAAAGTTGAGCCTGTCCCTGCTGCACCCGTTGTAAATTCTGTCGCTTGGACAGAAAGAGACCAGCCTGCAAATGTCCCACGATTATCCGTCACTTGAACCCAGTTTGGACGAGTTGAACCATCGGAAATTGGATTTGCGGCAGCATTGTATGTTCTATCTGCTGAAGTGATTTCTTGGCTGCCAAAGTCAAAGCTGGAAGCATAGTCAATAGATAGAGGTCCATCCGTACCAGGATTGGGGCCGTTTGGATCGGTAGGATCAACGGGTTTAACTGGCTTTGTAGGATCAGTGGGATCGACAGGATCCGTTGGTTTAGTTGAAGGGGTGTAAGCCACTTCTCCTTTTGAATTATAAACAGCTTCATCGGCAGCAAAGACTGTCGATACTCCAGCAGATGAAGCAAGTAAAGTCAGTAATGCGAAAGAAAGAATTTTTTTCGTTTTCAATATTTATTTTTCCTTATTTTTATCTCTCTAACTGTTCTGAGGAAGTTCAGACAGTATCCATTTTAGTTGTGTTGTATAGAAGGTTGAATCTTTAAATGTTTTTCCGGGGACGAAAAGTTGAACATCTGTGTTAAAACTTTCTTTTACCCATTGTCCCTCTTTATTAAGTGTCCTTTGCTCTACGAGTCTGCTTCCCCAACGTATCATCCAAGTTCCGGCGCCTGCACCCTTATCTGCTGCTGCCACAAGAGTTTCTTTCCCGGGGACAAGATCAATCACTTCTTGAGGTTTTGGCGCTGTATCCGTATTTTCTGACACTGCTTCTGGTTTTTTCAAGGAGAGCATTGCTCCTTTCAAATCGGGATATTTTGCTTCTGGTTTTCCTTGATGAAACTGAGTCACCTCTAAGACTTTCAGCGTCCAGCCCCCCAGTGTTCCTCGGTTGTCTGTCACTTGGACATAATTAGGTGTTTCGAGTGTTGAAGCATGATATTTTTGCGCTTTGGCATAATAGATTTTATCCTGAGCCGAGATAGCATTAACTCCAAAGTCAAAAGAGGAGGCATAATCTATTGATAAAGGACCTGCTGTTCCCGGAGCAGGAGTAACTCCTCCCGGCCAGACTGGAGAAACAGGAACTCCTGGATGCTCTGGACCTGGGCTAATCGGCGGGGTTATCTTGCTTCCTGCAAGAAAATTAATTTGTCCCAATGCTGGATGGTCTTCAGAGTCAGCTTTGCTCTTCTCTGAAACGCTCGTGAAAATCATAAAAACTAGAAGTAAAGCTACACTGTACACAGATTTTTTCTCATTCCACCTGCCTTTCGTTAACCAGCACATCCTCTAATTTCCTGGTGTATCTGAAAGTTTCCAGATCAGGGTTGTTGTGTAAGCTGCTGCCTTTTTAGCAGTACTTCCCGGAACAGTGAGGGTAATTGGAGATTGAGCCGCTACAGCATCCTGAGAGCGTGCACTCGAATCGTAATCTGCTGTAGCACCTAGAGCGTATGTCCAAGTTCCCATCCCTTCATTTGCTTTGGCTGACATCAGAACTTGATCAGAGGTATTTAAGGAAAATGTTGCTGAATTAACATTAGAAGGTTTTGCAGGAGTTACTGTACCGTTTGTTACACCCTTGCTGAACTTGAGGTCGGCGCCAGTCAAGTATGTTCCAAGAGGTGCAGCTGTTTCGGGTGTGCTTGTGATGTCCGTTCCCTTTTCTCTAAATTGTCCGTCTGTTGCCACAGAAAGGGTCCATCCTGCAAAGTTTCCACGTACATCAGTCACTTGTGCATAGTTTGGCACAATGCCAGAAACCGCACCATTTCCATCAAGTATTTTTTGACCATGAGCATAGTATGTTTCACTTTTCGCGCTGATTTTTTGCTTACCAAAAGCTAAACTAGAAGCAAAGTCTAAACTCAATCCCTTTGTTACTTCAACAGGTGGTTTTACTGGATCCGTTGGGTCTGGATTTTCTGGTGTTACTGGTTTCTCAGGATCTGTTGGATCCACGGGTTTGGTTCCCGTATCTCCTGTTACGAACTTCACGTCCCCTGAAGTATCATAGTTCGCGTTTGCAGCAAAAACTGGGGGTGCAATAAGTGGGCCAACCAGCATCAAGGCTGCAAGCGCTGCTGCTGATTTGATATAAATTTTATTCATAAGTTTATGGTATTCCTTTGGTTCTTTGTAATTTGTGACAGCCATGAATTTGAGTAATGTTCACTGTCAAGGGGGTATTTGTTCGCCTCCTAAACTGGAGGTCACTAGATAAAGCAAGATATTTTAATCTCCTACAATTTGAAATAAATCTTTCAAGCTGTTCTTTTGGAATGCTGTTCAAGTATTACTCATTTCCTGATTATTTGAAGTCCGCTTTTCGACCAAGTCCGCACGTTTTTGCATTTTATAATATCTACTGTTCACTTGGGATTCAGTCATTATGGGCTCAAAGATAGTCATGAAAGTAATAAAAACTTTTTTACATTCCCTCTCCAATTCTTTTAAGGTTTTATTAAAATGAGGTAATAAAGTTAGACGTCAATCACTTTAAACCACAAATCTATTTAAGCATACCCTTCATTCTCTAGTCAATCTTATTTTGAGATTTTCATTTTTTATTATTTTTTTCAAAAAAAATTTTAAAAAAAATACGCTTGAAAGCCAATAATAGCGCTGCTCTATTTCTTCCAAGCTGAAAATACACCCTCTTGCTTTACTCGATATTGATTTCAGAAAAAAAGGAATTATTTACAAAATTTTTTCATTTTGTTATGATTGAAAAAATAAGAAATGGACTAAAAATGAAGAAAAAGCGCCTAAAAATCCTGATTACTTTACTCACTCTTTCAATGCTCGGAGTTCTCTCCATTCCCTTTTCAAAATATTTTGGACTAGCAAGCCATTCCCAACTGATAAAAAAACCAGATATAACAAATACTTTGCCTGAGAGAATTGCGGAGCCTGAGCTTATTGAAGCTCCTAATCTGAGGGATGTGGTAAAATCCTACAGCAATAAAGATAAAACTGCTGTTGGGCAGGTAATCATTCCCAGTGCTTCTGTCAACCAACCAATTTTTATAGGTTTGACAAAGGAAAATATGGCTCGTGGTATTGTAAGTCTCTTTCCCAAACGCCAGCCGGATCAACAAAGCTTAACGCTCATTGGGCATCATGTTCAGTATGACTCTAGTCTTCTCTTTGGTGGTGTCCAGTCCTTAAAAAAGCATGCGGATGTTTATGTGCGTTATTTTGATGAGTATTACAGTTATAAAGTTGAGTCCAATCGCATCATCAAAGAAACAGACCTCGCTGCTCTTGAAGATAAGGGGCCTAATTATCTGCTTCTTATTACTTGCAATAGCGCGACAACTACTCCCTACCGTGTTCTTGTCACTGCTAAAAAAGTAGCCACTCCATCTAAAAAAGCTCACGCTTCTTTTACTCATCAGAAAGAGATTATTCAAAAAGCGCATAGCAAAACCTATTGGATAAAATTTCTACTGCCACTATTTTTTGCTATCTTTTTGTCAGGAATATTTTTAATATATATTTGGAAATTTTAAACAGGCTACTGAAAATGACAATAGCTCGTGAAAACAAAAAATGAAACCCCAATCCTGTGGTTTCATTTTGATAGACTCTCGATAAGCCGAATTTTTTAAACTCCCTCTTCACGATGGGTTTATTTTTTGTTTAAGCTCATACAAATGCTTTATACGTCTATTTTTCTCCGAAGAGTAATCTCCCTGACATGCTAGAGAGGACTCTTCCAGTGTTGGTTGACTGCAAAGCTTCTCCATCCAACATGCGCACTTTTTTCGAATTTTGAAGGGAGACAGCAGTGTCTGGTGCAAAGAAATACTTGGCCTTCTTTTTCTTTTTATTTTCCTTTTCACGTTTTTCTTTTTTTATTGGTTCAGACGACTTAGAAGGACATTTTTTTGTTTTCTCTGTTCTTGGTTCTTGAGGAGCAGGTATCGTTTCTGGATCCTCGGGCCTTACTGTCGTATCTGGCGAAATGGGGTTCAGAACTTCAGCAGCCTCAGCAGATGTTTGAGATGTTAGCTCTGTCGAACTAAAAGATAATAAGATCAGACCACAAACAAGCCAAGAAGCCATCTTCGCTGTTTTTATATTTATTTTTTTCATCAAAGATCGTCCTTTTCGCAATTTATTGGTTGTCTGGAAGCTCACTGAGTATCCAAGTTAATTTTGTACGATAATCAGCGGGGGCTTTAGGCGTAATTCCGGGAACATACAAGCTAACAGAGGAGGTAAAGTATTTTTCAAGCTTTTCTTTACCAGCGAATAGCTCCTTTTTGAACAAATCTTCTTTTCCTCCCCAGCGAATAATCCATGTCCCAGCTCCCTCACCTCTTTCTGCTTGAGCAATCATTGTTTCCACTCTTGGTGTCAGATTAATAACCTCATAGGGCTTGGGATGTTTTGAATCGCCATTCGTTACTGCTGTTGATTTTAGAAAAGACAGAGAAGCCCCTTTCAACTCCTCATACTTTGACGATTTCCTTGTTTTAAACTGTTTTTCTTCATAAACTTTTAAAGTCCAGCCCTTAAGTGTCCCTCTATTGTCCGTTATTTGAATAAAATTTGGTGTCACAAGCGAGGAATTATAGTAACGTTGAGCTTGGGCAAAATAAACTTGATTTTTATTCGAAATTTCATTCATCCCAAAATCAAAACTGCTTGCAAAATCAATAGAAAGATTACCCCCGGTACCTTTATTCGGCTTGGTATCATCTGGGTTAATCGGTTCAGCAGGAACATCTGGATTTTCTGGATTTACGGGTGGCGAGACTGCATCAGATGGGGTATAGGTAAGTTCAGCATTTCCTCTGTAAGCTCTAGTTTTGTCGTCGGCTGCTCCTATTAGGACGAACTGTAAGGAAAGAAAAAGCCACAGTGAAAAAATTATCATTTTTATATACATCTTCCCTCCTCTACTTGGATTGATTTTGAGTTGTTACTTTTAGAAAATTGTCTGTTCTTCCTTCAAAGTTTTCATCAAGAACATCGCCAACAAAAAAGGCAAGAGAGCAAAAACTATAAATTTTGCATTTGAGCCATCACCTGCATCTGGTATCTTTTCACTTTTTGCCATCCCTGCTTCCCTTTTTTCTGCAGATGACAGGGTATTCTCCTTATCTTTTGGAGGATGATATTCTCCATAAAATCCTGTTTGCCCATATCCTTCATAAGAGGCAGCTGTTACAGAAAAATTCATAAAACTAAATGGTATTAAAATTAATAAAAGCAGAACCCATAAATTTTTCCTTATTTTCTTCATGCAGCCTTCCTCCGAAATATGTCATTGTATTCACTAATTCTAACATTTCACATGAAAGAAATCATTTTTATTTTTTGTTCAAAAATAAAAATAAAACAAAAAATCGAAAAAATGAATTTACGATTTTTTAACAATATTAAGAGTCTAGGCTGTCTTTCTTTATCCTCACCACGCTGTTTCCAAAAAATTCCCAGTCATAAGAGGTGGGAGGAGAAGCCCAAATGATTTGCTCTGCCTCAACGTCTAGGGAGGGCAAGTTGGACAAATAAATATCAATGTTTTCTCTGTCCCCTCCAATACTTGCTTCAATATTTAAAAAACCCAAAGATTTTATATTTCTCAAAATATACTGGTTATAAGATACTCCATAGGAGAAATCAACACATATTTTGACCGTTTTCCGCGTTTTGTGAACAGAGGTATAGCAGAGCAACAAAAACATATATTCACGCGCAAGTGCCTCATGTTTTTCTTGAAATAAATCGCCATCTTCGGAAGACATCATCTTTTGATTAACGAAGTTATAGCAAAAGATTTCTATTTCTTCATAATTTTCTCCCATAAATTTAAAATCATTGAGACTAGAAGAATCAAAGTTTGCTCTTAAGGAAATGAGTAATCTCAAGTGAATATTATTTAATTCTCTTTGAGTTTCGGCTTTTTCAAACTCAGATTCATGCTCCCCAAATTTTTCACTGAAAGTTTCTGTAAATTCCCTTGTCAGTTGAAGAACCTTCTCTGGCATCTTAAAACTACACTCTTCCGTTATACCCTCACTTGAAAGAAAGTAGAGCAGCTCATGAGCTTCTTCTAATATTTCATGATCTGCCCCCTTGAGAAACTCTTTTAGAAGTTCTTGGATAGGTGCAATAAAAGGACTATTTCCTTTCATAAAAGCTTCAGCTTTTGTTTTATTTCCAAGATAATTTCTCGTATAAATGACAAAGAGACGATACGATAGTTTCGTTTTATCTGTTAAGGTAAGGTCCTGAGTAAAAAGTCCGTTTATTTTTTCTAAACCCGCTATCATCAGACTAAGATTTGCGGCAACATCACTCGAAAAAATCTTGTAGAAGTCACCATAAAGGGAGAGATAAAAGTTATAAACAAACTCTCTAATCATCCATTCTTCACCTGAAAACCTCATGTTTTTATCAATGGAAATCCCATACTCTACTGTCAAGTCAGAAAACTTTTTTACAAGCTTATAGGTTGATGATTTGGATAAAAAAACTATTTCTTCCAAATCCGCAATTTTGTTGACTTCCTCTGTAAATATAGCTCTTACAAGCGATTGCATCTGAGACCTTTGCACATAGTGATTCAAAAGAATCATTATGTTCCCTTGAGTCTTCCTTTCATAACGCACATAACTTTTCTTGGTCTGCAAATCGATGAGATAATAGCGCTCTAACTTCCAGGTCTTAATTTCTGCCTTTATTTCTGATAGCAGTTTTTTCACTTGATAGTTATTAATCTTAACTTCTTCCATCAACTCATCAAAAAGAATTGTAGAAAGATGGTGATTTTCAAGATAATAGAGTATCTTCAGTTTTTTTAAATCATCTTCGTCTAAATATTTTAACAAGCAACACTTCCTCCAACTCTCTTTTTTATTTATCTAATATTACACTATATTGAATAAATGTCAAATAGCCTAACAGAAAAAGAGGCGTGCCGCAATTTTTTTAATTTTCTATCCGATTGTTTATAGATTACAGCTTAAAATTTGAGTCTAACAAAAAAATCGTAAAGAAAATTCTTCACGATTTTTTATATGAGCAATTACTTTGCGTTCAAAGCAGCAACAGTCATGTAATTATACGGACTATTGAAATGCGGTAAAAAGAAAAGGTCAAGCAGCGCAAGTTCATCAATTGTTTTCTGTTCCTGAATTGCTAAACTAAACATGTTGATATTTCCGGCGATAATCTCGCTATAGCTGGCCATTTGAGCCCCCACGATACGACGACTTTCTTTTTCATAAACAATACGAATCTTGACTGTATCATTGTCTTCATGCAAGAACCAAGCCTTTTGCTTATCCTCAAAGTCCGTGTAGCTCACATCTAGTCCAAATCTCTCCGCCGCCTTAACTGAAAATCCTGTTGAAGTCATGTTATAGCCAAAAATAGAGATACCATTAGAACCCTGAACACCTGCTGATTCCAGAGATGTTCCCCCGATATTATGACCTGCGACAATCCCTGAGCGGACAGCATTTGAAGCGAGTGCGATGTAGGTAAAGTTCTGTAAAGCATTTGAATAAATACTTGCTACATCTCCTACAGCGTAGACATCTGGATCACTCGTTTGTTGATGCTTGTCTACTTTAATCGCTCCGTTTCTTAATGTTTCAAGTTGATCACTTGCCAGAGCACTGTTTGCTGTAAAGCCGATACAGTTGATTACCATATCAACGTCATAGCTGTCCTTATTGGTCACAATCTGTGAAACACGACCATTTGTGCCCTTAAATTCTTGGGCAATCTCCCCAAAGTGTAATTCAATCCCCTGTTTTGAAAGATTTTCATCCATTCCTTTGGCAAAGTCTTCATCGTAATACGAAGCAAGAGAGGTAGCCTCTGCATCAAATAATAATACTTCCTTACCGCGGCGTTTTGCGGCTTCAGCAATCTCTGTCCCAATATATCCTGCGCCAATAACAGCAATACGTTTCACGCTCTCTTTAGCAAATTCTTCATCAACTGCTTGCCCTTCTTGGAAAAGTTTAAGAAAATGAATCCCTTCTAACTCGTTGCCTAAAATTTTAGGAATAATTGGTCTTGAACCCATGGCAAGAATGAGCTTATCATAATCTCCCACCAAAGTTTCGCCAGTTTTTGCTGTCGCGTGTACTTGCTTCTTCTGAAAATCAATAGTGGAAACTTCTGTTTCAGTAAGAACCGTCGCGCCTTTTGCTTCAAAATCTTCTGGACGAGCATAAAATAACTCGTGGGGTTGGTCAATCTGACGCCCTACCCAAAGCGCAGTACCACACCCAAGGTAGCTCATATTGCTGTTGCGGTCAATCATGACAATTTCATGGCCTGGGTACTTATCTAATAATGTATTTGCAGCAGCAATACCAGCGTGATTTGTGCCTATGATAACGATTTTCATATTGAAAAATCTCCCTTTTACTTTAGTTATATTACGTATATTTCATTTACATAACTATATTATCACATATATTTCTATACATCAAACAATACATCCTGTTCACTATAGCAAAATAGGACTTTTCACCTGCTCATCGTCTATAATCAGACTTGGAGTTACAGCTCTAAGATAAGTACTCTAAGGGAAGCAACTTTTATCAGCACTTATCAGTTGCTCACTTTACCCTGTCTTTATTTCGTTCATTGATTTTCCTCTGTTATTTGGGAACAAAATAGTTAATGCTTCTGCCTTTCTCTCAAAAAAGGCATCCTTTTATCCTTAAATGTTTCTCCTGATTTCTTAAAGAAAACCATAAAATATGTGTTGTTTCTTACAAAGAAAAAAAGCCTCCCAAACGGAGAGGCTTTGTTAGGCAACTTTCGCTGTGTCAGAGTGGTTCACACACACTGACAAGTTCTCATGCTTCCTGCACGAACAACTTAATGCTCCAGAACTCCTGTGCTTCAATAATCTACCAAAGTAGAACATCGACTCATCGCATGAAACTATTATAACATAATATGCTCCCCTGAGGGCAACAAAAATTTTTCACGATATTGCCTGAGATTAACAACAGCCTTTAGGACAATTGTCTTTCATTTCTTTATATGTTTTTACAACATTTTCTACTGTAAAGCCATATTCTGGCAAAATAACATTTGCAGGTGCTGAAGCGCCCCATTTGTCTACTGTTACAGTAGCTCCAGCTAAACCGATGTATTTGGCCCAGCCGAAGCTTGTACCTGCTTCGACAGCCAAGCGGCAGCATACATTTTTCGGAAGAAGTTCTTCTTTGTACTCTTCAGATTGTTCATCAAAGATATTCATTGACGGCATAGAAACGACACGGACACCTTTTCCGAGTTCTTTCTTCGCTTCAAGTGCAAGTGCAACTTCTGAACCTGTCGCAATGATAATCCCTTCAAGTTCACCTTCTTCTTTAGAGAGAATGTAGGCACCACGGTTTAAGCCTTCTTCAGCCAACTGTGCTGTTCCTTCAAGTACTGGCAAGTTTTGACGTGTCAAAACAAGTGCAGTTGGGCGTTTTTTACTTGAAACTGCACGGCGCCATGCTGCAACAACTTCGTTGCCATCTGCAGGACGAATCGTGTCCAAGTTTGGCATAGCACGCACTGAGGCCAACTGCTCAACGGGTTCATGTGTTGGCCCATCTTCACCAACAGCGATAGAATCATGCGTCCAAACGTATGTGACTGGCAATTCTTGCAAGGCAGCCATACGTACTGCTGGAAGCATATAGTTACTAAAGACGAAGAATGTACCGCCATAAACACGTGTACCCCCATGAAGGGCAATGCCGTTCATAATGGCTCCCATGGCAAACTCACGAACACCAAACCAGATGTTACGACCTGCGTAGTTATCTGGCATGAAGTCTGTATCATTTTTCGCCATTGTATTGTTGGAGGCTGACAAGTCAGCTGAGCCCCCCCAAAGGTTAGGCATTTGTGCTGAAAGCTCTTGGATAGCTTCTTGTGATGTGACACGTGAGGCTTTGCTTGACCCCACTTCGTGTTTGCTTAAATCAAGTTCCGGCGTCTCATTTTCAAATGCTTTGGCATATTGTTCCGCAAGTTCTGGATATTTTTCAGCATAAGCTTTAAAGGTATCGTTCCAGACTTGTTCCAGTGCTTCGCCACGTGCATTGAGTGTTTGACGGAAACGTTCAGTGACTGCCTCAGGTACAGTGAATTCTGGGTAATCCCAGCCGTAAGCCTTCTTAGCAAATTCGATGCCTTCTGCTCCAAGCGGTGCACCGTGTACTGCTGAAGTTCCTTGTTTTTCAGCACCATAACCAATTATCGTTTTCACTTCAATAATTGTTGGTTTCCCTGTTTCTGCTTTTGCTTGCTCTACTGCTGCTGCGATTTCGGTCAAGTCATTGCCATCCTTAACCAAAATATGTTGCCAGCCATAGCTTTCAAAACGCATTTTAATGTCGTCAATAAATGATTTGTCCAAATCACCATCAAGCGAGATATTGTTTGAATCGTAGAAAAGAATAAGTTTTCCAAGTTTCAGTTTCCCAGCCAGTGAAGCTGCTTCTTGTGAGACCCCTTCCATAAGGTCACCATCCCCATTGAGGGCGTAAGTATAATGGTCCACGATATCAAAACCAGGCTTGTTATAGGTTGCTGCCAAATGCGCTTCAGCCATCGCCATACCAACCGCATTAGCAATACCTTGTCCCAAAGGACCTGTGGTAGCTTCTACACCGTCTGTCCAGTCAACTTCTGGGTGACCAGGAGTTTTTGATTGCCACTGGCGGAAGTTTTTCAAATCATCCATGGATACTTTATAGCCTGCTAAGTGTAAAAGGCTGTAGAGCATTGCTGAACCGTGACCCGCGGAAAGAACAAAACGGTCACGGTTAGACCACTTACGTCCTGTTTGTGGGTTCACATTCAAGAATTTGCTCCAAAGTACATAAGCCATTGGCGCTGCCCCCATGGGTAAACCTGGATGTCCAGAATTTGCCCTTTGGATAGCATCCATTGACAATGTACGGATTGAATTTACAGCCAACTGATCAGTGTAGTCGAACATACTTATCTCCATTTAATCTTTTAGTCATACATCTTATTATAACATAATTGAAAACGTTTTTTATTTTCGCCTTATTAAAAAATCAGATTTCCCCAATGGAAACTGATTTTTGTGCGCATCTACAAGTGTTTAAGCTTTTGATTTATCACGGGCATTTAAAACTGCACTAAGGATTAAAACAACAGCCAAGAAACCGAGAATGAGTGTAGCAATAGCTACAGTTCCCATCTCTCCAACACGGCCAATAATAATACCTGGAATCAGATAGTCCGTATCGGCAAAGGTCGCTGATGCCCCAGCTCCAAAGGCGCCCAATGATGGAATGATGAACAGTGGAAGCCATGATAAGAGTAAGCCATTGGCAAATGATCCAATCACTGCGCCACGGCGCCCACCATAGGCATTACCAAAAATTGCGGCTGCTGCACCGCAGAAGAAATGTCCAACAACACCTGGAATAATAACTGTTGTTCCCATGACAAGCATAGCAGCCATTGACAAGCACCCTGTAATAAATGAAACAAAGAATCCAATCAATACAGCATTAGGTGCGTAAGGAAAGACGATAGGAACATCCAAAGCAGGCTTTGAGTTAGGAACTAACTTTTGCGCAATCCCTTGGAAGGCTGGAACTATTTCTGCCAAAATCATACGTACCCCTTGGAGGACTACAACGAAACCTGCTGCAAAAGTTCCTGCTTGAACTAATGAAAAGATTACAAAGTTTGTGCCACCAGAGAGCTCACCCTCAACATATGCTGGCCCTGCAGCAATTGCGAGAAGAATGTAAACTACGGCCATCAACAAGGAAATCGATACTGTTGAGTCACGTAAAAATCCAAGTGATTTAGGAATGTTAAGTTTTTCTGTTGATTTTTCAGGATCTGGATTACCCAGTGTTTTCCCTAACCAACCAGCAAGAGCATAACCAATATTTCCTGTATGCCCCATGGCAACATTGTCTGTTCCCGTAATTTTACGCATGAAAGGCTGACAGAGCGCTGGGGTAACAGTCAAGAGTGTTCCTTCAAAGATACCCCCAAGAAGGATTGTTTGCCAGCTTTGCCCCATTCCTGCTGAAACAAGAATAACCGCTGCCATACAGGAAACATAGAGCATAGCCTGACCTGTTAAGAAGATGTACTTAAATCTTGTAAAACGCGCCAACAAGATATTGACAATCATTCCAACAAGCATGATCAAAGCTGTTGGTGTCCCATACTCAACCAGAGCTAGAGCAACGACACCCTCGTTTGTTGGGACAATCCCTTTAACATTAAAGGCATGTTGAAACATGTCCGCAAAGGGTGCAAGAGCACCAACTAAAATCCCAGCACCACCGACCAAAACTAAGAATCCAGCAAAAGTTTTAACAGAACCTTGAATAACAGCTGTAGCTGGTTTCTTTTGTAAAATAAGGCCGAGCATCGCGATTAGTCCAACAAGAAGTGCGGGAGTTGTCGCAACAGAGACAATAAAGTTTAAAACTCCATTCATTTTTTTGTTCTCCTAAATTTATTTTTTACTAATTTTTATTACAGGTCTTCTCAGCTATGAGAAATTCCTCTTTCGTCCAAGACCTTAACCAAAGCTTCACGTGCTGCATCGCGATCAATAATTGAAGATAGGGGCACGATTTTTTCTTCCGGAATATTCGGTAATGCTGTTGTTAAAGTTGACTCTACAAAGAAATAATCAGCTGCATCAGGCGTTGCAGAGCCTACATCCATGTGATCGAGCTCAAATTCATTGGCATCTAATCCCATCTCTTGTAAAAGTGCTTGGAGGTTCATTTGTACCATAAAGCTTGTTCCTAGTCCTGATTGACATACGCATGCGATTTTCATATTATTCTCCTTCTTTCTCTGAAAAAATTTGTTCTAATTCTGCTACCGTTTCTGCCGTTAGCATTTTATTGAGTTCTTCTTTATTTGACAAAATTTGCGTCAAGGTCGATAAAGCCTTAAGGTGTGTTTCGTTATCAATGGCCGCAAGAACGATAAATATTTTTATTTCATGTTTGGGATCGTCTTGCAAATACACGGGTTTATCACATTTTAACAGAGACATGCCCAGCTTATTGACGCCATCTTCTGGACGCGCATGTGGCAGCGCAATTCCCATCCCTAAGTCAATATAAGGTCCAAATTCATCTACACGATTGATAATGGCTGAAATGTAAGACTCCTCGATTTCTCCTTGACGAAGCAAGGGCTGTGCAGCAAGCGTAATCGCGGATTTCCAGTCTAATTCTTCATCTGTAAAATGGATTTTTTCTTGAGTTAATAAATCTGAAAGCATTACCCCTAATGCCTCACTTTCTGTCTTTTTATTGTTTAACTTGCGGTCTATAATCCGCGTTAACTGTTTTTTAGTTGCATTACTTTTAATGTCAACATAAGGCTCAATAGCACGCAAGATAGCTTGAGCACTCGGTTTATAAAAACCTGGAAGATTAAAATCTTGTGAAATTTGATTGTAAAGTCTTGTTTCTTCCTCAATATCTGGAAATGCAGACATGACATACAATTTCTTGTCTGTCATAACAGGTACTGTGGAAAAGATAATATCATAGGAATGCGCAGGAATATTGTCTAAGTCAGAGCTGGCTGTGCTGAGAAGAAAAGTCATATTAGGAAACATGTTTTCTAAACGTTTACGCATGATTAAGCTTGAGCTCACTCCATTGACACATAAGACAATGGCACGGAGATTTTGCGCGTGCTTCTTCTTATAAATTTCTCCACCAAAGAGAATGACAAAGTAAGCGCGCTCATCTTCTGAAATTTTGCCACAGACTTCATGTAGAGGTGCTAAGGCAAGCGCCATTAATTCAAAGAGTGAAGCATACTCTGCTTTTATTTTAGGCAAAAGTACATTGTCTATCTCATAATGATATTTCAAGCGAAAATATGCTGGTACAAGATGCGCACGTAAAGCTGCAAAGGTCTTTGTAAAGTCTTCGAACTCTACAGCTGCGAGTTTCATGACATTTTCCATGATTTCAAAACCGATACGATAGAGAAAATCAAAACCAGATTTGTCAAAATTTCCATCGCTCATACCAATAACAAGTGCTTCAACTTCTTGGATATTTTGTTTAAGACTTCCAAGACGCGCTTGAAGCAGAGCAAGAAAAATTAACATTGAAACATAACGACTGTGTACAACTTCAACTTTCAGTTCCCTGATTAAACGATTTGTTTCTTGCCCCACCTCGTAAATAAAGAACTTATTTTCTTGATTAAGATATTTTGATAAAACATAGTAATCTTTATCATCATGGAGCTCTTGTAGAAAGCGCCAAGCTATTTGTCGAAGTTCAAGCTCCTCACCTTTCAGATAAAAGCCTGACTTTCGAGAATATTCTAGACTAACCGTTCCCTTGTTTAGTTGTTGTCGTAGCTTTTTAATGTCAGATAAAACTGTGTTGCGGCTTACATTGAGCAGACTCTGAAAGTTACTTGTGGACAGTGCGGAAAGTTTGGAGAAGACAAGCAGATAAATCAAACATTGTCTTTTAGACTCGCTTAAAGTAAGAGCATATTCGTCTATATTAAATCGGACAGCTTCAAAATTTTCCAACCGCTCTGGAAGTGCCAAGACATCGTCTCTAAATTCCAATGGTCTTTGTTTTTGATCTTGCAACGCACGATTCAACTCACTAAGTTGCCTGTGAAATTCCTGACTCTTAAGGCCTGTAAGTTCAAGAATTTTTTCCAGTTTCCAAAAACGTCTTTCTGAAAACAATAGGATATCTAAGTTATAACTAAGCATCTTTTTTCCTCACATCTAAATTATAACGCACTTTAAGTGCATAAAATGACAACTTCAGCACAAAATAAGAAAACGTTTTCTTTATAGATTGGACTCTTCTATAAAAAATGACGTTTTCCTCTATGTTAAAAATCGCTTCGATAAAAAGCGATTTTTATTATGAAATAAAAAGTTTCGAAAAGCTAAAGCTTAAACAATGTCAATGCCATGCAAAGCTGCAAAAAATGGGACTTGACTCAGATTGACTTTAATATTTTTGGCCAGTTCTGGACTGACATCCAGCCTTTCAAATTGATTAGTTGAAAAGTCAATACCCGCTAAGGAAGTCTCCCAAAAATTGGCCTTCTCTAAATCATTATCCTCAAACCTTACGTGCTTAAATTGACTTGCAATAAAAAGACTTTCTTTTAACGTATTGCCAGAAAAACGCACATTTTTCAAACGGGCACTTGAAAAATTCGCATAGTTAAGTAAACTGTTCTGAAATTGAACATCTTGCAAAAAAGACTGGGCGAACTCTGTTCCAAGAAGTTTACAATCCTTAAAAACGCAGCGGTAAAAACCAAATTTGGAAAACTTAAGGTTTGAAAAGTCACATTTTTCAAATACACAGTCTGTAAATTCTAAATCCGCTTCCACAGACAATTCAAAGCTTACATTTTGCAAATGACAGCTGCTAAATAATTGTCTATCAGCTATATCTATTTCTTGGTTTTTTAAGTGCACTTGATAAGCTTCATTATCTTCTAAATCTTTAAAATCTACAACTTCAAGTTCAGTTGGTAGTTTTGGAGGCAAGATTCCTTTCATAAAAGTCCCTTCACCGTAAGATTTTCCCTTGTTGAAGGATTTTCTGGTTTTCCCCATTGGTCAACCATTCGACTCGACCAAGTTGAGTTTAAGCGGCGCGCTCCAGCATAATCATCTTGGACCTTATCATATTGGCGAAGGACTTCTTCATCTTGCTCAATATATTTTTCTGGGAAAACAAGAGCATCATAAGGCAAGCGAGGCTTGACTGCGTTTACACGTGCTGGTTTCCCCAAGGCAATAGCAAAAATCGGATAGGTATAGTCTGGAAGATTCAAAAGTTCAGAAATCTCACTGGACTGCTCTCGAATCAGACCAACCATGACACCACCATAGCCAAGCGATTGTGCAGCAAGTAAGGTGTTTTGTCCCGCCACGGCAGCATCAACTGACGTGATAAGAAGAGACTCTACACCTTCTGGTTGGAACGTTCCGCCATTCATTTCTACAGCTGTTTTGGCACGATGAAGATCACCTACAAAAACCAAAAAAGCGGCACAGTTCTTAATTGCTTTTTGCGGTTGCTGCGCGAAGATAGCTTCTTTTTGCTCTTGAGATTGCACAACAACAATAGAGTAAGACTGAAAATTTTTCCAGTTTGGCGCTGCACGTCCTGCATCAATAATTGTTTTTAATATTTGTTCAGGAATTTTTTCTTCTGTAAAATTACGGACAGAACTGTGTTGCATCATCAGATTAATTGTTTCATTCATGACGTCGATTTGCTCCTTCTAAACGAACTTCATTTGCCAAATATTTTACACGTTCCATCACACGTTTGGCCGGCCATATCTCATCTGCTTTTTTTGTTTCAGCCAAATGTAGCTCAAGTTCTGTCATATTTAAGTTTGATGTGAAAAATGTTGGTAAGTTTTCTTGCATTCGGTGCTGTAATATAACCTGTAAGATACTGTCACGCACCCAAGCATTATTCAGTTCAGCTCCGATGTCATCCAAGACCAAGACTTCTACTTTTTTGATTTCATTCACCCAGTACTTGGCATTATCAAAGTCTAGGTCAGAAATAAAGGTCGGATAATGCAGCAGAGTAGTTGAAATACCTTTTTTGGCTAACTCATTCGCCATGGCAGCCATGAGGTAAGATTTTCCAACACCAAAATCTCCATAAATGTAGAGGCCCTTTTCTTTTGGATAATTGTCGATGAAGTTTTCTACCTTGCGGAAAAGATCAAACTGATTTTGATTGTCGGTCAATACATCCGCATAAAAATCGATCTGCTTCATCTCTCTAGGCAAGCCGATGATCTGAACACGGCGGAGTTGATTGCTTGCTTCTTGACGACGGGCAAGCTCTGCTGTCGTCTGATAAGAAACATCTGCATAACCGTGATTCATAATCAAGACAGGTTCATAGCCATCGGCCGCCATCTTCTCATGTTTTTCGAATTTTTTTCGCTCTTTGACAAATTCATAAAACTTAGAATAGCTACGCTGTACTTCATCTTCAGTCATTTGATTTTCTGAAATAAAAGCTTGAACCTGCTCATTTTTCATGACTTCAGACACAAGTTTATCGAAATTCCCACGTACATCTGGGCGCTTACTCAAAAGTTCTCCGATTGATTCCATGTTCACTTCTCCTCTCTGTCCTTGCGACGTGAAGCCTTATATTGCTCAAATTTTGCAATATCTTCCGCACTGGTCGTATTTACATAGCTGGCGTTCGACCATTCCGGTGCTTTTTTCACCAATTTTCCCTGATTTTTATGACTTTTATTGTTCTTTTGTCTTTCATCGGCCTTTTGCTGATGCTCCAAGATACGTTTTACCGCCGCTTCAGCATTATAAACTTTATGACGCAGCCAGTCATTGGCCAGCGTGTTCACAAAACTTGAGTTGAGGCTTGATTTTCCCTGCTGAATGAGCACATAATGAATCAAAATATTTTGAACTTGATCTGCTATATTTTGCTTGGTCAAACGATTAAGAATTTTCATTTCTTCCTGTGAGGCAAAGCCACCCGTTTGCTGTTTCAGCTTACTTAAGAAATCAGCAGGAGTTACTTCTTTACTGATAACAATCAAGTCTTGAAAGCCTTTAGGAAATTCAGACAAGGACGGCACGGGCTCAGACTTTCCAGCCAGCATGCTCGCAAGGTGAGCTATGTTCAAAGTCTTATCTGCATTGGCTGTTTGTTCTGCGGCTTTAAACAGTTCATACCAATTTAGGTCAAATTTTTCAGCTAGACTGTAGAGCGATAAAATATCTTGATTTTCATTAGAAAAAGTCAAATGCTGACTTTCCATAATGCTCTTAAAGGAAGTGAGATCAAATTTTTCTGGTTGAGCAAGCTTACTGCTCCTTTCAAACTTGACAGAATAAACTTCATGGAATTTTTTAGTAATTTCCAACGCATTGGGTTCATTTTTCTGAGCAAGCGCTTGAACTTTATTTTCACCAATTCGCGAAATTAATAACTGCTTATAGAAATCGTCTGCCAAAAATTCCTCAAAACTCAAAGGGCTTTTAAGCTCTAAAAAATAGCCAGGTTGTTGGTCAAAAACCCGAACCAGTCCAATCCCTGAAAGCTTGTCTAGCGCGTCAATGAAGGGATTGAGACCAAAATCAAGGTACTCCAAAAAATGAGAAATCTTGCCCGTCGAAAAAACGCGCAAGAGTTGATAAAGTCCAAATGCATCTCGACCAATGATTGGTAAATAAAGCAGCGAAAAAGTATCGGCATCAAAGCTGATTTTTCCTCGATTTAGAATAGAAAATGAATCACCTGGTCTCATAGTTCATCCTTTTATTTCTCTTTTTACAACCGTTAGTCTTTTTTGGTAATCTTTTTAAGTAAATCTTCGATTTCACTTACATCTTTAAATGAGCGATAAACACTGGCAAAACGCACATAAGTAATGTCATCCAAATTCATCAGTTCTTCCATGACAAATTCGCCAATGACTTCTGTACGTACTTCATTTTTTTCTAACTGACGTACTCTTTGTTCAACACGATCAACCAGTTTTTCTATAGCTTCACTGCTTACTGGACGTTTACGTGCACTGCGGACGACTCCTGTGATGATTTTATCACGGTTAAAGACTTCACGTGTATCGTCGCGCTTAATGACCAAAAGCGGCATTTCTTCAATACGCTCAAAAGTTGTGAAGCGATTTCCACAGCTTTCACATTCACGACGACGACGAATCATATTATCTGCTTGGCGTGAATCCACTACTCGTGACGATTCAGATTGACATTTTGGACATCTCATAGCTTAACCTCTCTTTGGGAATTTTGCTTCTAAACGGTAAATCACCTGCCCCTTACTTGAGAATTTTGCTTCATACTCTGTCATTACATTGACTCCGGCAAATTCTTCATCTGCGTGCAAGTCCAACCATACTTTTTCTAAAATCATACCATACTGGCTCATGCTTGCCAAAGAATATTCGAAAAGTCCACGATTATCTGTTTTAAAGTGGATTTCACCTTCTTTAGGCAATATTTGTTCATAAGTTTCTAAGAAAGACTTATAAGTCAACCGACGTTTTTCATGACGTTTCTTGGGCCAAGGATCACTGAAGTTAAGATAAACGCGTGACACCTCCGCATCTTCAAAATACTCTGTTAGAGCCGCGCCATCAACTAACATCATCTGTACGTTAGGGAGGTTGGCTTCTAAAGCTTTGTCCAAGGCATATGACAGCACAGATAATTGCATATCAATAGCGATGTAGTTTATGTCTGGATGTTGCGCAGCCATCCCTGTAATAAAAGCCCCTTTGCCACATCCAACTTCAATATGAATGGGATGATTATTTCCAAAGCGTTCTGCCCAGCGCCCCTTGAAGTCTGCTGGGTTTTCTACAACAACATGTGCGTTATTTTCTAAGTGCTCCGCAGCACCTTTACGATTTCTTACGCGCATTTTTTCTCCTATTTATTGAAAAAATAAGAAGGCAAGCCTCCTGATTTTATTATCTAATTTTTAAAACAAGCGACAAAAATCCTGAAAACGTGATATTTCTTGTTCCGTTTCCTTAATCTGATCCCTCGCCATATACTCTGATATTTGACGCAAAAACGAAAGTTTCCCATACCATATCAACTCACTTTTAATATTTGCTGCCACACCATAACCTGAGTCAAGCAACCATTTTTCCCACTCTTCTGGTTTTATATAATGTGTCAAGACGTGAGCTATATCGACAAGAGGACTGCTCAAAAGTACTGTATCCCAATCTACAAGGTACACTTTATCACTTTCGTCATCCACCAACCAATTCTTGTGGTTCACATCACCATGAACTACAGCAATATCTGTTGCTTTTAATTCCGGAAGAGTTTCAGACAGCTCAATAACAACATTTGCCAAAAAACCATTCGTCTCAAAAATTGAGCTCTTACTCAGCACCTGCTCCAAAAGATCTGCAGGAAACAAAATCTCGTTATCTAGCTTTCTACAGGCTTCGATAAGCTTTTCACTTTGATGCAGATGACGCAAGATTTTGCCAATACGAGAATCATTCATCTCATTCGGTTTCAAAGTATGACCGTTAATCCAAGGCTGAGCAGCTAACATGTCACCTTCTGCCGTACGCTTCGTCCATAAGACCTGTGGCGTAATCCCCTCAAGGTAGACACTTGTCAAAAAGGGGCTGCAGTTTTTTTTGATAAAAACACGCTTATTGTCGCTTTCACCAACAAAAGCATTTCCTGAACCACCTTTGACAGGTATCATTGATAAACTTGAAGATGTCATGTTTACTCCTTTCTTTGGATTTATTTGTTTTTTGTTTGAGAAGTTTTCTAGTAGTGAGTGGTCATAGAACCACCTGCAATAATGTCTAGTGCTTGCTTAAGCTCCTACGGAGACCTTGTATTCACAAGACATTGTAAGCAGTGGTCTACCATTCTGCGGATTGCACAGCGCTAAAGTACTGGCAATCTTACTACCAGAGAACTTCTCGAAAATCCCCCTGCAGGGTGAGCCGCTACGTGAAGTGATTGAATGTTGCAAAGCAAAGTCGACCATTGAGCTTCTATCTAGAGTTTAACTCATCCAACAGTGCTTTAGAAAATTTTTCAAATAAATAAATGAGCGAAACAAATTATTTATTTGGATAGTGAATCAAAATAGTTTGTGTCAAAATGTCCGCATATTGGTAAGACTCTGTTACTTTCGGTCCACGTGTTGGGATGTTTTCAATAATAAAGTGTGTGGCATAAGTCTCGATCAAGTTAACCTTATGACGATTTTCACGTTTACGTCCAAATTGTGATGTAATTTCAATGGTTTGACCAACATGTTCTTCAACTTGTTTTCTGATATCGACGATTTTTCCTACTTCTTGACTTTGATTTTGGTTATCCATTTTACTCTCCAATTTTTCTCTAGAAATGCAAAGGCAGGCGTTTTTCGCCTAGCCTACCATTTTAAATTTTAAATCTTATCCATTATAACATGAATGCTACTAGAAATGCTAGTCTGCATATCGATTATCAATGCTGGCAAATTTATTGTATTCCTTTAGGAAGAGCAGTTCGACTGTACCACGACTTCCTGAACGGTTTTTTTCGATAATTACTTCAACCTTATTGTCCACTTCTGCGATATCATTAAAGTCATCGTCATCTTCCCCCCCTGCACGCTCATAATAATCGTCCCGATAGAGAAAGGCAACGATATCAGCATCTTGCTCGATTGACCCTGATTCACGAATATCTGATAAAACAGGTCGTTTATCCTGACGCTGTTCCACTCCACGTGAAAGCTGACTCAAAGCGATGACAGGAACTTTTAACTCTTTTGCCAAAATTTTCAACTGACGCGAAATTTCCGAAACTTCTTGTTGACGGTTTTCACGGCCTGTCCCTGAAATTAGCTGCAAATAGTCAATCACTATGAGTCCCAAATTTCCGGTTTCTTGAGCCAACTTGCGTGAACGTGCACGAATCTCTGTAATTTTAATGCCAGGTGTATCATCGATGTAAATACTGGCTTTTGAGAGCGTTCCCATAGCAATAAAGTATTGATTCCACTCTTCGTCGTTGAGTTGACCCGTGCGCAGATTATGGGATTCAATCGTCCCTTCAGCAGCCAACATCCGGTTAACTAAGCTTTCCGCCCCCATTTCTAATGAGAAGATGGCGACTGTCTTGTCCTGTTTGGTACCAATATTCTGTGCAATATTAAGGGCAAAGGCCGTTTTACCAACGGCGGGACGAGCAGCAAGAATAATCAATTCTTCTTCATGCAAGCCCGTTGTCATCGCATCTAAAGCGGGGTAACCTGTTGCAATACCTGTAATAGTTGATTTTTGTTTGGCCCGCTCCTCCAGCTCATCCAGATTCATTGACAGGACATCAGAGATACGCCGAAAGCTTGATGTATTTCGACCTTGCTGAACATCAATCAGTGATTTTTCAGCTTCCGCCAGAACGTCCTCGGCAGAATCTTCTTGGCTATAGGCTCTCTCCACACTCTGTGTCAATTTATTAATCAGCTGGCGTAAAAGTGATTTTTCCGCAACAATTTTTGCATAATAGGCAGCATTAGCAGCGGTTGGAGTAGCTGTTGCAAGCTCAGCGATATAGGAAATTCCACCAATCGTATCCAAATCATTTTGATTTTCTAAAAGGGAACGAACCGTTAGAACATCAATAGCTTCACGATTATCCGACAGATGCTCCATCGCACGAAAAATAATCTTATGCGCATTTTTATAAAAATCATCTGCAGATAGAAATTCTTTTACTTCAATCAAGCGGTCACTATCAAGGAAAATAGCCCCCAGAACAGCTTGTTCGGCGGCTAAATCTTGTGGTGGAGCTTTGATAATATCAATATCAGGCATTTCTTATCTCTCACTTACTTTGACCTTGACTGTAGCAGTGACATCACGATGCAGCTTGATAGGAACATCCTTAACACCAAGGGCTTGGATTTTATTGATCAACTGAATTTTGCGTTTATCCACTTTTACATCCAGTTGACTTTGAAGTGCTTTTGCGATGTCAGCCTTATCCACAGCACCAAACGTATGACCTGTCGCTCCAACTTTCATCTTGATTTCAACCATAACACCGTCTTGCTCAAGGCGTTCTTTCAACACTTTAGCAGCAGCGAGTTCCTCAGCCTCTTCTTTCTCTTTCGCTTTAGTCTTACCTTGGAGCTCTGCTATAGCAGCACTTGTTGCAACTTTAGCCAACTTTCTCTTCAGGAGAAAATTATTGGCATAACCTGTTGGTACCTCTTTGATTTCTCCTTTTTTTCCTTGTCCTTTTACATCTGCTAAAAATACTACTTTCATTGTTCTTTCTCTCTTTCCTTAATAATCTTTACTAAATCTTCTTTAACTTCATCAATATTACGTTCATATATTTGGGTAGCAGCTGCATTAAAGTGGCCGCCGCCTCCCATAGCTTCCATGATTGTCTGGACATTGTAATCTTTGAACGAACGTGCTGAGATAGAAATATAACCGTTTTGATGGTTAGCGATAGCAAAAGCGGCTTGAACGCCCGCCATATCAAGCAAAGTATCCGCTGCTTTAGCTATGGCAACATTATCATATTTATGTTCAGGCTTCCCAAGGGCAACGATAATCCCTGGGACAACATATTCAGAATTGAGAATAATTTCGTTAATCTTTTTATATTTTTCAAACTCTGTAGCTAAGATGCTTTTAATGAGGTTGTTGTCTGCGCCTTGTGAACGGAGGTAAGCTGCAACTTCAAACGTACGTGACGTTGTCGCTTTGGTAAAGTGCTTCGTGTCAAGCTCAATACCTGCCAGAGCAATACTCGCATCTGTTACTGTCATTTTAGAATTATACTCATGGAATTGCAAAAGCTCAACAGCTAACTCACTGGCTGAACTTGCACTGGATTCGATGTAAGAAAGTAAGGCATGCTCTGGAAAATCATCATCCCGTCTATGATGGTCAATAACAATCAACTTATTAAAGGACTTATAAAAATCAAGATTTAGAGTTTGGCTTATCTTAGAATGGTCAACCATGATAAGCAAAGAGTTAGCTGTTTTCATATCAAAGGCCTTCTCTAACTTAACAATATGTGCAAATCCTTCCTCTGTTTCATTAATCAAGTCAATCGCCCGACTGACCTCTGGCATGAGCTGATCGGGGTCATAAACTACATAAGCTTCCTTGCCTGATAAGTTGACAAAATTTTTCATCGTAATCGCAGCACCCAGTGCATCCATATCGGGAAAACGGTGTCCTACAATGAAGACATCCTCACTCTCACTAATAATCGTTTGGAGAGCCGTTGAGATAGCTCGAGCACGCGTTCTTGACTTTTGAGTACGACTTTCAGAATTTCCGCCGAAATAAATCGTCTTGGCTTGCGGCGTATTTTCACGAAGGACTGCTTGGTCACCTCCGCGGACTAAAGCAAGCTCTAAGTTGTTGAGTGAGATTTTTCCGATACTTGGAAAATCATTCCAACCATAGGAAACCCCAACAGATAAAGTTAATGGAATTTTACTTTCCGCTGAATTTTTACGGAAGTCTTTCAGCAGAGAAAACTTATCCTCAATCATTCTACTCAAAATACCATAGTCACAGAAAAAGTAGTAACGACTGCTTGATACACGGCGAAGATAAAAACCATATTTACTCGCAAAACTCTCCAAGTTACTCGCAATCAAGCTATTTACTTTGGTACGCTCACTATCTGTAATCAAATCTGTAACATCGTCATAGTTATCTACAGAGATACTGCCAATAACTGCACGACTTTCTTGCAAACTTTCTCGGCTGTTCGCTTCTGATGTAGCATCTGCCAGATATAAAAGATTTTTTTCATCGTCTAAGGTGATAAAGTATTTCTTTTTCTCAATCGTAAAAAACTGATTTCTTTCTTCATGGTATTTTTGAATAATTGACTTGACTTCGTTTTTATCTAATACACGGTCATCACCATGATAAATCAAGTCAATAAATGGATTAAACCATTCAGGTTCATAGGTCTCTTTGTTATAACGTATAACACCTATGGGCATGTTATCTAAGGTTGCATTGAGTGAATTTTCAGCTTCATCATTTATTTTTCTGATAAACTCAACCCTTCTCAAACGATAATTTCGGGCTTGGAGTAAGAGAACAGCTGTTATAATGACATTCATAAGAAAAAGATAGAGCACTGCTATCCATCGTGAACCCGAAAAGACCAGCAAGAGACTTTCCAGAGCTTGTACGATAACCATGGCTAATACAATCGCCACTGGTGAAAATCTCTGTACAATTTTCATTTTCTTCTCCTTTTGTGCATTTGACTCGACTCATGTGGCAATATTTTATAGTGCCTCGGAATCACAGTTTCACTGCGTTCTTTCCAGTTCCTTTTTGACTGATGTTAGATTAGGAAACCAGGCATCTGCAGCAGACTGATCCATCCCAAAGCGCATATCTTCAATAGCCCAAACCATAGCGCCAGCAGCTTTACCAGCCGTAATCCCTTTTTCCGAATCCTCAATAATCAAAGTTTCCTCTGGTTTGACATTCAGAGCCTTCATGCTCAATTGATAAATCTCCGGATGAGGTTTTGTCGCTTTCAAGTCATTTCCCGAAAGGATGGATTCAAAATATGACCGTAAGCCATGTATATCAAGCATCTCTTCAATATCTTGCATCGCAGAACTCGAAGCCAGACCAATTTTGAAGTTATCTGCTCGCAAGGAATCCAAAACATCCTTAACATCTGGGAAAAGTAGTTCTTTGTAAGGAAGGGGTGTCCTATCTTTAAATTCCAAATAGGCAGTCTGTAAAGCTTCTGCTTTTTCATGGTCAAAATCTATACCTAAAATTTGCGGCCAGATTTCTCGCATATTTCCACCAATAAAATCCGAGTGCCTCATGTGGTGAATTGGAATATTATGGCTACTAAAAAATTCTTCACGTCTTTGAGCATAGAATTGTTCCGTATCAACTAAAACACCATCCATGTCAAAAATCACCGCTTTATACTTGCTTATGTTCACCTAAAACTCCCCAGTCTTCTGCTTATATCTGCTCTATTATAACATATTTTTCAGTTGAAGATTGTGCAGAAAAGGCAAAAACCGCTTCAAAGCGACTTACTTTTCTTTCTTCCTGTTATTTGCTTCCCTTAATCCTGCCTTTCGTAGAGCAATTCTTTTCTGTCTTTCCAACTCTCGCTCAATCTTTCCTTCTGGGGCATATTTGTCTTCCCAATCCTCAGGCTTAAGTATTTTATGCGTTTCAGGATCAAAATGGGGCTGACCATCTGGGAAGATTTTTCCCATATTTGCATCATGCACAAAGTTAAAAATCTCGTAAGGGTCCACTCCGGCTAGCACCAAACTTCCATAAGTAAAATAAAGAAGATCAACTAGCGCATCAACTTCTCCAATCAAAGGGGCTTCATCTTTGGCTTTACGCTTCACTTTGTCGACTGCTTTGTCAATATCCGTATGCAGATTTGCAGCCAGCTCATCAAACTTATCCCTATCACCATTTGCTGAGGCATAGAGGAACTCCACAATTTCTTCTACTTTAAATCCTGCACGATATCCTGCTTCCATAGGAGGAAAAGCCCGTGGAATTTCCTGACTACGCCCATCCATCATCCTGTGAAACTCTTTGACCTTATTAAAGTTTTGATCCCGGGAGATGAAGTTGTTCGTTGTTGAAAAATCAATGAGACCATAATACGCAAGAGCCTTGGCAATGCCATCATGGTTATTGCTTGCCGTAACATGTGTTGCTTTCTCCTTAACGGCTTTTGAAGCATTTCCCATTGCGATACCGTACTCCACATGTGTTAGCATGTCCAAGTCATTTTCTGAATCCCCAAAAGCCATGACTTGATGAAAGTCAAAACCATAATGCTCACCAACTCTTTTGATTCCGCGTAACTTCCCTGAATCGCAGGGAATCATATCTACAGAATAAGGATTACTCCGTGTAATCATCAAATTTGGAAATTCTTTTTCCAGCGTCTTTGTTTCTGACTGGGTAGCAACCATCATCACCTGATATATTGGCTCACGTAGGATATTCAAAAAATTTGACTGAGGCACGACACGGCGCACAATATGCTTGAAACTGTTTCTTGCTATGTCTGAAGTACCAGAAGGTAGTATTCCTGAAATAATACCTGCCATGCGTGTTTCACCAAACTTTAAAAGTTTGGAACCATTAACACCATGGGCTGTTCCAAGGGAGATATCTCGATGATGGTCCTTTGCAAAACGAACAATCTGACGTAAGGTCTTCTTATCAATCTCCTCGGCATGTAAAATATCCTTTGGCGTAAAAATATATTGCCCATTGTAAGTTACAGCAAAGTCTAAATGGAGCTCCTCCATCAAGGGCAGAGTAAAAGCAGGACCTCGTCCCGTAGCAATTCCAACTAATATATCTTTGCGTTTTAATTCATCAATAGCTACTCTTGTACTTGGAGCAATTGCTCTTGTTCCTGTAAAAAGAGTGCCATCTAAATCGAAAAATACTGCTTTTATATCCATTTTCCTGTTTTTTGCCCTATACTTATAAAATTTCTATACTTGTCCTTGTTTTCTGCTTAACTTTTTATACCCTTCAAGAACTCTATCCTACTAATTATACAAGTTTTCCCCTTGAATTTCCATGAATGATGACCATTTTGCACACAAATTTCCCATGTTTCTATGCAGGTTACTATTTTCAAAATAAAATAATCGTTTAACTTGACCCCTTGCAAATATGCTATAATAGAGTTGTTTTGATAGGAGTTTGGAAAGGAAAATGATTGATGAAAAAGATTTTAGTGTTGCATACTGGGGGAACTATTTCTATGGCTGAAGATGCTAATGGTCGTGTAGCTCCGAACGCAGTGAATCCTATGAATGCTGTAAATATGCCTCTTGATTCGATTCACATGGTCTCCGAGGATATCTTTAACCTCCCCAGTCCCCACATTACTCCCAATGAAATGCTGTTGCTTAAGAATCGGATTAATAAAGCTTTTGCTCAAGAAGATTTTGACGGTGTTGTTATCACGCACGGGACAGATACGCTTGAAGAAACAGCTTTTTTCTTGGACTCAACTATTCCACGAGGTAAACCAATCGTCCTAACAGGAGCGATGCGGTCAAGTAACGAACTTGGTACTGACGGTATTTACAACTTCCTCAGCGCCCTTCGTGTCGCTGCTGATGATGCTTCTCACGACCGGGGTGTATTGGTTGTGATGAATGATGAGATACACTCTGCACGCTATGTCACCAAGACACACACAACTAATGTGTCGACTTTCCAAACCCCAACACACGGTCCTGTTGGCTTAGCGACAAAACACAAACTTTTTTATTTCCATACAGACAGTGAAAACCAGCATCTTGATATCTCTTCTGTTCAAGGAAAAGTTCCCATTGTTAAAGCTTATGCCGGTATGACTGGTGAGGTCTTTGATCTTTTTGACCTAAGCAGTCTCGATGGTCTGGTGATTGAAGCACTTGGTGCGGGCAATCTTCCTCCAACAGCTGCACAAAAATTGGGGCATATCCTTGCTATGGACATCCCTGTTGTTCTGGTGTCCCGCTGTTTTAATGGTATCGCTGAACCTGTTTATGCTTATGAAGGCGGTGGTTCTAAGTTGGCGGAGGCTGGTGTCATGTTTGCACCCGAAGTCAATTCACAAAAGGCGCGTATCAAGCTTCTCATTGGTCTAAATGGTGGTCTCCACGGCGAGCAGCTCAAAAATTTTGTTGAAAATTAAGAAAAGAGGAGCTGTGAAAAGATAAAGCAGCCTTTCTCTCCACTCTATAAGACTCATCATATAAATGAACTCTAACAATATTTAGAAAAGTTACTTTTTAGTAACTTTTTTTGCTTGCCCCCTACTCACTAAGGCAAATCCCTTTGGTTTAAGCTAATATTAGGACACCGCTTAGATTCATTAAAGGTGAGTATTGTAAAATGCTATTAAGCTAGCTTAAAAAACACAACAATGGAGGACAACAAAGTGAAATTAAAAGCAATCGTATTAGGGGCAAGCCTGCTCTCTGTATTGGGCGTAAGTTCAATAGTGGCTCATGCTAATATGCAAGAGCAAGGAGCATCCGCAAGCTCAAATGAAGAAATTTTCAAAAAATTTGATGAAATCAAAGCAACAGCGCCCAAAGTTGATATCCAAGAAACTTTAAAAGAAAGCAATGCTCAAGAAATTAGTGGCATGACCGAATATGGAGCAAATGGTGAAGAAACATCGGTTTACTCCCTAGACGGCGAAAAAACATGGGTACAAGATAACAAGTAATAGAATAAACATCTTCTAGTAGAAATCTGGGAAAGATATAAAAACGCTCAACGACTGCCTTCATGTGCAATCGTTAAGCGTTTTTTCAAGCCCTGAATAAAGTCAGTCCTTTTTCGTTAGCACTTCGCTTGCTAGAGCAAAATTTCCAAGAGTTGCTGAACCATTATTTTTAATGCTTGGTGCAACAATATATTCTTCTATCTTGCAAGGGAGGTCCACATAGTTGTTCAGCAGCTGTTCAAACTGCTTATGCACGCGTTCCAGCATATGTTCTTGTCCCATCACACCTCCACCAAAAACAATCTGTTCTGGTGCTAATGTCAACGTTGCATTGACTGCAAGCTGTGCAATGTAATAGGCTTGAATATCCCAAACCGGTGAATCTGCTGGAACGTTCTCTCCACGAATTCCCAAACGTGCTTCAATCGACGGGCCTGCTGCCAAGCCTTCAACGCAATCTTGGTGAAATGGACAAATGCCTGCAAAATCCAAATCACCTGGATGACGTTTGACAAACTGATGCCCCATTTCAGCATGAGAAACAGCCCCAATAAACTTACCGTCCTGTATTGCTCCTCCGCCAATTCCGGTGCCAATCGTAAAGTAAACCAGTGATTTTTTCCCTGTCATGAACATTTCACCATAGGCTGAACTATTGACATCAGTGGTAAATGCCATCGGAATGTCGAGCGCTGTTTTCAGTTTGCCCAGCAAATCAAAGTTTGCCCAGCCCTCTTTTGGAGTTGTAGTAATGAAGCCATAGGTCGCACTGCTCGGGTTGACATCAATGGGACCAAAAGAGCCGATCGCGAGGGATACAACAGGATTTTGCTTGAAAAACTCAATCGTTTTTTCAACGGTTTCATCGGGAGTTGTCGTTGGAATTTGTATAGATTTGACAACTTGATAGTTTTCATTTCCAACAGCTAAGACAAATTTTGTTCCTCCTGCCTCAATCGAACCATAATATCTCGTCATAAAACCTCCTATTTGGTCAGTGTGAGTAGAGCCTCACCTACTTTGACTCTTGTGTTTTCCTTAAGTGGCTGAACTTCAGAAAATTCTGCAGTATTTGTGACAATTACCATGACAGTATCATCAAGTCCTGCATCCTCAATAGCCTTTCTATCAAAGCTTCCCAATAAATCACCTTTTTTAACAGTTTGACCGGCGGTTACCTTTTGCTCAAAACCTTTTCCAGCCATAGACACTGTGTCAATTCCGATATGGAGCAAAATCTCAGCACCTTGGGCTGTTTTTATCCCATAGGCGTGTCCTGTTTCATAGGCAATCATAATTTCACCATCAGCTGGTGCAAAAATTTGACCTTCAGAGGGTTTAACCGCGATTCCTTTTCCCATCACTTCTTTCGAAAATACAGGGTCATTGACAGCGTTGAGCGGAAGAGCTTCACCGTTTAGCGGAGCTGCTATTTCTTGGCTCTCACTCTTTAAGACTGTCACCGTTTCAACTGTTTCGTCCTTCTTTTCCTGTTTTTCAACTGCTGCCTTTTTCGCTTCAATGGGTTTTCCGTAAATATATGTTACCACAAAGGCTAATACAAAGCTAATCAGAATTCCAACAAGGAACATCGGAATACTGCCTGCCTTGATGGAAATGAAGCCCAAAATACCAGCAGATCCTAGACTTGCAGCAAGCACATGGAAAAGTCCCATAAACAAGCTGGCAATTCCTGAAGCACCTAGCGCAATAAAGAAAGGATACTTGTACTTCAAGTTCACTCCGAACAGTGCAGGCTCAGTGATACCAAGTAAGGCAGACACACCTGATGGTGCTGCGAGAGCCTTGGTTTTCTTATTTTTTGTGATAAAGAAGATAGCAAATGTCGCTCCAGCTTGTGCCATGTTAGCAGCGGAAGCCACAACGAAGATAAAATCTCCTCCCTGACCTGTTTTTTGAAGATTAGCAATCAGCATCGTTTCGATAGCTGGAAAACTTTGGTGAAGCCCAGTAATGACAATAGCTGAATAGAAAGAACCAAAAATTCCCATTCCAAGCCAACCTGCTATATTGTAAAAACTAACTAAGCCGTTTGTTAAAGCATCCGCAACCGTACGCAGAACTGGTCCCACAATTGTAAAAGATAAAAATCCAGTAATAATAACAGAAAGTAAGGGAGTAAAAGTAAAGTCAACCGCATCATTCAAATGTTTGTGGAAGAATTTTTCCAGCTTAGCCAAGATGTAGGCAATGGCGATGACAGGTAAAACCTGTCCTTGGTATCCTGCTTGTGCTATGTTAAGCCCAAAAATATTCCAGTAAGGCATCGTATTATTTGCCACAGCTTCAGCAACATTGTAACCATTGACGAGACTCGGCATAACAAGAATCATCCCCATCACTGCACCGAGATAAGGGTTCCCTCCAAAGCGTTTTGTCGCAGAATAACCGATCAGGATAGGAAGGAAAGTAAATGGCGCAGCTGCCATTGTATTAATAATTCCTGCTACATCTTTCCAAGCCGGATACATCTCAATCAGAGATTTTGGTCCGAAAAGTCCAGCACTTGTAAATACATTGTTAAGTGCCATAAGAAGACCGCCCGCAACTAAGGCTGGAATCAAGGGAACAAAAATGTCTGACAAGAGTTTAACGAGAGCCATCAATGGACTTTGCCGTTTCTGACTCGCTGCAATCTCTTTCAAATCTGTTGTAGACACCTTAGAAACTCCGGTCATTTTGACAAGTTCGTCATAAACAACGTTAACATCCCCAGGCCCTACAATAATTTGATATTGTCCGGCAGTTTCAAACGTTCCTTTCAAATCTGGATCATTGTCTAAGGCTTCTTGGTCAATTGTGCCACTGTCTTTTACAACCAAGCGCAATCTTGTCGCGCAATGCGCAGCAGCTTGTAAATTATCTCTGCCAACAGCTTTGAGCACCCGCTCTGCAACTTCTTTGTGGTTCATATGTTTATCCTTTCAAAATTCTTTTCATTTACAAAGCTTAGTTTAGCATTTTTCATTTTTTATGTCAAACGTTTATCATATTTAAATTAATCCACCAATCTACAACTTGATTTTATGCGAGAAAACGTTTATCATAAGTATATGGAAAATATGGAAAACACTCAAACTTGGACAAGAAATGAACGTTACAGAAGTTATGACAGCTATTCTGTTGATTATTTAGAAGCTTTGAAGAAGAGCGTGTCTCGCTCTCCTTGGCGCGCTCGTTTTCACATCGAAGCGGAAACAGGACTTCTCAATGATCCCAATGGCTTTTCTTACTATAATGGGAAATGGCATTTATTTTATCAGTGGTTCCCATTTGGTGCGGTTCACGGACTGAAATCATGGGTGCATTTGACAAGTGAGGATTTGGTGCATTTCGAAAAGGACGATGTCCTTTTGTTACCAGATACCACTTTTGACAATGCTGGTGCATACTCTGGCTCCGCCTTACCTATTGATGGAAAACTCTTTCTCATGTATACAGGCAATCATCGTACAAAAGATTGGACACGTATTCCTTACCAACTGGGCGCATTTTTAAACGAAAGAAACGAGCTCAATAAATTAGAGAAACCAATCATCGAACCTGATTTTTCCGAGGTTACTGAACATTTTCGTGATCCCCAAATTTTTAGACATGACGGCTGTATTTATGCTATAATCGGTGGACAAGATTTGCAGGAAAACGGGATTATTAAGCTCTATAAAAATGAAAACAAGGACTTAAGAAGTTGGCAAAAAGTAGACAACTTGAAATTTACAAGTGATAAAATGGGCTATATGATTGAATGCCCAAACTTGGTTTTTATTGACGAAAAACCTATTTTGATTTTCTGCCCGCAAGGACTGGACAAGACAATCAGCGCTTATGACAACATCTACCCAAATATGTACATAGCAGCCGAACATTTTGACGCTGACAGTGCAGAGTTGGTCAATCCCTCAAGATTAAGAAACTTGGATGATGGCTTTGATTGTTATGCGACTCAGGCTTTCAATGCACCAGATGGTCGGGTTCTGGCTATTTCTTGGCTGGGATTACCTGACACAAACTGTGCAACAGATGCTTACGGCTATCAAGGTGCCTTATCCCTTGTCAAAGAGTTGAGCTTAAAAAATGGGAAGCTCTATCAATACCCTGTAGAAGCTCTTAAAAGCCTGCGGCAAGAGGAACAAGATTTAAACTTATCAAAAGTAAGTCTAAAAGAAAATGCCTATGAGTTAGAAATTGATTTTGCTGCGCAAGAGTCAACCGAACTTACCCTAATGGATGGTGCACTTTTGATTAAATTTGATAAGGAATGCAAAAAAGTCACCGTGATTCGTGGCAGTGAAAAACGGCAGGTTGAGGTCAACATTCATCAAGTGAACATTTTTGTTGATGAATCTATTTTTGAGATTTTTATCAATAAAGGAGAAAAAGTCTTATCAGGACGCGTTTTTCCAGATAAAGACCTCAAAACAATTTCTGCGAGTCGTCTAACACAAGTCAAACTTTGGAATTTAGGAAAATAATGGTAAAACTAGAAGACGTTGCAAAAAAAGCGGGAGTAAGTTTAACAACAGCTTCGCGCGTGATTAACCGCAAGGGGTATCTGAGCAGTAATACGATTCAAAAAGTGGAGGATGCTATAGCAGAGTTGCACTATACGCCAAACGCTGCAGCACGAAGCTTGCAAGGGAAATCTTTGAAACTCATTGGTTTGGTTTTCCCAAATATTCAGAATATCTTTTATGCCGAGCTGATTGAAAAAATTGAGCAAGAGCTCTTTAAAAAAGGCTATAAGTCCATGCTTGCCTTGACTGAACACGACAAGCAAAAAGAACGCGATTATCTGTCCCTTCTCTTATCCAATCAAGTCGAAGGCATTATCTATGGCAGTCATAATTTATCACCTGACGAATACAGCAGTATTCAAGCGCCAATAGTCGCGTTCGACCGTCTTCTAACGCCTGAGACAACCGTTGTCGGCCCTGATAATTTTCAAGGAGGGCAGCTTGCAGCGGAAGCACTGGTTCAGACCGGAAGTAAAAAGATTGCCTTTTTCGGCAGTACGGATAACCCTTTCTCCATTACAAATTTGCGGCGGGAAGGCTTCCTTTCTTCTCTTGAAACACAAGGTCTGGAGGCAAGTGTCCTGAACTTTTCTTCAAGTTTAACTGTCACAAGAAAGTCCGCTCAGATTAAGCAAACTTTACTGGAGCATCAATTTGACGGTATCTTTTGCACGGATGATTTAATGGCACTGCTTGTCAAAAACATCGCTCAGGAGCTTCATCAAGAGCCTTATGTTATCGGTTTTGACGGGACAGAGTTCATTCAAAATTATGAAACAAGTCTGACAACCGTCAAGCAACCGATTAGTGACTTGGCAGAACTTCTTGTGGAACTCCTTCTTAAGAAAATTGCCGGTGAGACACTTGCACATAGCTATCAGCTCCCTGTTAAATTACACATTGGCGAATTATAAAAATCAAGAAGGTTTACGGGAGGCTACTTCTGCACGTAGTATCCCTCTTAAGCTAAAAAGGCACATTTTTTGGTTGTTTTAGACAGCCTGCCCTTGATATTGTATATTCACGCTCATTATTGCGATTGTAAAAATATAAAAAAATAGACCGAACTTTTTGGTCTATTTTAGTTTGAAAAAGCCAGCCGTCTTAAACGGTTTCTTTGGCGCTTGTTTGCACAAGCTCTCTTTCTTTGTCTTTATTATACAATTAAACGTTTCTTGCAGAGGTGCTGCAGTTCTCTCCGTGTGCCTTTTTCTTGAATTGAAGAATGTAAGCGCTACAAGAAAGGTTAAAAACTAGAGGTCCATGCGCCGTCTTGGTCACGGAGGATGAGGGCGGGGCGCGGAACATGAAGAGAGGTATCCACAATACCAGCAAGATGCGCCATAAGTCCCCCGTTTGCCCACCATGTAGGAGAAGGCGCAATTATCCACGGTACATTATGCCTAGCCAATGTACGAAGTGCCCAAGTTCCATCCCACCCTGTACCACCCGAACTATTCCTTGAATTACGGTCTGGAAAAGCTAAACCTGAGCCAGAGGCACGTACAACATCAGCCATAGATAGGGCGAAAGCTTTCTTCTCCCCACCCGGAGTATACATGGTGATATCGTCACGCATTGCAGCTGGTACTGAAGGATGATTCAGATCAAACTTCCAGTTGATGTCACCCTCGACCCAGATATCTGTTGGATTATTCACACTGCCACCAGGATCGAGCCAACCACTTGCTGCTGTAGTCCAGAAACCCTCGGGCGCATTGGCAAAATCATCTGGGAATGTTGCTTGAACAGGTTGTACCTGTCGTCTGATGACACTCGGTAGCGCATCATGGAAGTCACGCATTCTACTGTCAATTATGGAGCCGTTGTAACTTGTCGTTCCCTCCGTTCCCCATTGTCCAGCACCAATTCCAGCATTATGTAAAACCAGATGATTTCCTTCACCCTTGTTCTCAAGGTAGCGGTATTGCGTGCCACGCATAGAGAAAATCTGTCCCGGTTCCAGCTCACCAAGGATAGGTAAGCCATTACGCACTTCATCCACCAGTTGCTTGGCAAGGTCGCTGTGGTTTTCGTTACTTCCCTCCCATAGTGCCGACACATCATTATCTGTGTTAGACACCATATTGGCTACAGCCTTAATGCCATAATAATAATCTCCCCGAATCCCGCTTGTCGCAAAGTTAGCCTGATCGAGAAGGAAAGAGGTGGCTTCCTCTGGGAAAAGCAGATTGGCCCAGTAAGCCCAGCCTGTCTGGGGATCCACCACCCAGAAGTTACCGACACGGTCTTGAACGGGCAGGGCATTCCACTGACTGAGCAACATGACCGGTTGGTCTTGGATGACAGTTTGGCGAGCCGTGTGTGTCCCGTCTTCAGTATCGGGCGGTGTTCCTAGGAGTGAGGTGGCTGTGCTGCCACTGTTCCAGTAGCCATCTGTACCATTCCCGGGATGTGTGACCCCTGTGGCATCTGCGCCGGCATTGGTTCCATCAGGGCTAGCCGATGTATCGGCTTCTTCTCCCGACTGGGTCCAGTCACGCCCGTCTCCTGCAGCGGCTGTCTTGTGGTCATCGCGGGCGCGGTTAAAGGTCGGCATGAAGTAGGGAGCATTCAGCTGCCCAGAGCCGTCTGTGGCTGCTCGGGGATTCCAATCGACGGTCCAGCGGGCACGGGCATTGAAGACAGCGCCCGGTCCGACACGTTGGCCAACTGTATTGCCTGAGGCTTCTGGTGTCCAAGACGTCCATGTGCCTGTGTCTTCTTTGATGGGTTGGACTGCGTTGCCCTCTGCCACCTCTTGTGAGTCGGCTTGGACCAGAGATTCGCCATTGATTTCCATGTATTCGAGGAGTTTTACACGCACCAAGATAGGCGCATCGCCAAAGTTCTCGGCGAAGACATCCTTGTTGCCTGAGACGCGGTCAAAGTAGTCGTGCAGACGGCCTACTTCTTCGAAGTTAATATTTCCACTTCGGTCATTGATGGCCCGCTGTGTGAAGGAGAACCATGCAAAGGTCCCTGAGATGAGCAGCAGGACGGAGAGTATGGCTAAAAGGATTCCTAGTTTTTTCCTGTTTGTTGAGTACATTTTATTTCTTCCTGTCTTTTAATTCTTATGAGTGTGAGAAGCCTTATGACTTTTGGAGTCACAACCAATAGTTTTATCTTTGGTGCACGGCAAAAAACGTCCCAGTTATCCGGAACGTTTTGGTGCATACGAAAAAGAAGGGGAATCTACCGCCTGTTTATGTGTGTTGTGTTGTGTTGTGTTGTGTTGTGTTGTGTTGTGTTGTGTTGTGTTGTGTTGTCTGATTATAAGTCATTGGGGGGCTTTCTCCAAATACAATGATATCTCTCATCATATTTTAACATGTTACTTAATATTTACGAAATGTAATCATAACACTTTTGTTACAATGATATCTCTAGAAAGAATGTTTATTAAAAAAGAAGCACCAATATCCTCTATAATCACAAAAAATCAATCCCATAATCTCGGATTGATTTTTATACTTTATTTCAAATTAGCCTGTAGTTCTTGCCAAATTTGCTCGTTTTCTTCTAAAGAGTAGGAGTTAGCTCCTGAAGCCAAAGCATGCCCCCCGCCGTCATGTCGCTTGGCAATCTCATTGATAGGCTTTGTTTTTGAACGCATACGCACACGGTAGTGTCCATCTTCTTGCTCCACAAAGATAGCCCAAGACTGGACCTCTCGGATATTTCCCGGTGTCCCTACGATACTTGAAGTTTCTGCATCACGTAAACTAAACTTTTCCAAAATCTCTTTGCTTAAAATCACGCGCGCTGCACCATTTTCAGAAATTTCAAGGTTTTCATAGACATAGCCTTGCAGGCGTGCGACGTTCATATCAAAGGAAGTCATTTCCCGCCCTAGCGCTGGACGATCAAAGTCATATTCTGCTAACTTACTCGCAAGATATAAAGTTTGGGCTGATGTGGCAGGATAAAGAAAACGCCCCGTGTCTCCAACAATTCCACCATAAAGGAGTCGAGCTGCCTCTGCATTCAACTTTAATCCCTGTGTTAAAGCCAAGTCGGTGATGATTTCTGAAGTGGAACTTCGTGCTGGCTCAACCAGACGCAAGTCACCATAAGCATCGTCATTGGGATGATGGTCTATTTTGATAACATAATCTGCCTCCTTCCAGCGGTCGTCATCAATGCGGGGAGTATTTGCTGTATCACAAATGATACTCAGATAGGAAGTGTCAGACTCTAAATTTACCTGATCCATTACTGCCAAGTATGTCAGTGTTGGTTCATCATATCCAACAGCATAGATTTTTTTTTCAGGAAAATTCTCTCTCAAAATAGCTCTTAGTCCGCACTGTGACCCAAGTGCATCGGGATCTGGATTTTTATGACGATGAATGAGAATCGTATCGTATGCTTTAATTTTTGTAATAATATCTTTCATAATTTCTTTCCTCATGTAATTTGTAAGTTTACGACAGCTTTAGCAATAATGTTATTGATGTAATAAATCTCAATATCCACCACTGCACCTAAACGCGTTTCATTAATGACTTTAGGATAAATCTCCAAAAGGTTATCAATCGCTACAGTCCCCATTAAGTGGAGATTCATTGACTCTAGGATGACATTTCTGCGGCGCCTTTTGTCTAAGGTGCGCTGCACCACTATGGTCACAATTTCTCCCAGCGCAGCACTGGAGATATTTCCCACATTGTTAACCATCAGCGGCTCAACCATAACAGTATATGCGGAGCCTTTTTCACTAATCTTTCTGGACATATCTTCACTAAAGGTATGTGTCACTTGATTTTCTTCTTGACTCCTTTGAAGACTCTCTAAAACCTCAGACTTGGTCACAACACCTGCATAAGTATAGTCCTTATTCACAATAGGCATAATATCATACCCTTCGTGAATCATCTTTTGTGAAATGCTGGCAACAGTCATTTTTTGCTTGGCAACTTCTGGAGAATTCATCAATTTGTTGATCTGCGTGTCCAAGTTTTTGTGAGCAATATCTCGCATAGTCACGACACCAACAACGATACGATGAGGGTTGACAACAGCAAAACGGCTTAAGTTCGTCCGCTTCATGAGCTCCATAAAGTCCTTAACCGTATCTTCTTCTCGAAGAACCGGACGGTGATCGTGGGAGATTTCTGCCACCGTCATGATATCTTTTTTTATCAGTTCATTTGCCAAAGCATGACTGATACGGTTTGCGACTGTAAAAGTATCAGCTGTCGCTCGCAACAGTGGGATGCCCATCTCATTTGCATAGTCAATGACATCTTGATCAACTTCAAATCCTCCTGTGACCAGCACAGCACTCTGCCCATGAAGTGCCATACTCTGAATATCTTTCCGATCCCCAACAATCATCAGACTGTTTTTCATCAGATATTTTTTGACACTTTCGGGTTGCATGGCTCCGATAGAAAAGCGGCTAAACTCGACATCTAAGCCAGCATGTCCCCCAAGAATTTCGGCATTGGCTACTTCTGCTATCTTACCGAAAGTCAGCTTGTTTCTACGCTTTTGACCTTTTATAGAGACTCGAACTGTACCTGAGCGGTCATTGACTGCCACTAAACCACGATTTTCCGCCTCTTTGATGGCCCGATAAGCTGTGCCATCTGCTACGTTTAAATGATTCGCGATACGCCGAACACTGACTTGTTTTCCAATGTCGAGTTTTTCTATATAATTTAGAATTTCTTCGTGTTTAGACATGATCTACTCCTGCTGCTTGATTTCTTTTTATTTCATACTTTTCAAATTCAGATATACGTCCGGTATATTGATTGCTTCCTTTGAAACGCTCTACTCGCCTGTATCCTGCTTTTTTTGCGACCTTAATTGAACTGTAGTTCTTTGTGTCACAGTTGAGCACCATGGCTTTTAGCCCTATTTGCTGGAGGCAAATATCTGTTAAAACTTGCAAGGCCTCAGTCATCAGCCCTTGATTCCAGTAACGCTTATTGAGCACATAGGCGATCTCCGCGACCTCCTCACGTTCAGAAAGTCTGACACACTGTAAGACCCCAATCATCTTTTTCTGATCTTTTAGCTCTATCGCCCACTTTCCCAAAGGTTCTTTCATGAAATGATTGGCGAGGACAAACTGAGTTTGTTCCACAGTACGATGAGGTGGAAAGATAAATTCAAGATTAGCTGCATCAGAACTGTATTCAAACATGTCAGCCGTATCTTTCATGGAAAAAGGCCGAAGCCACAGTCTCTTACTTTCTATCTTCTGATGCTCCGCAAGTCCTACATAGATATTCATTCAGTTCTTTCCAGTTTCTTCTATATTTTTTAATAAGTTTATTATATCACGTTCTTTCCCCTATCTGTGATATAATTTCAGACTGAACTATAATTAGAATACCGTCAAATCCGCATAATCACCAATATTAAAGGCATTTCAATAAAAAAGACCTAAATGAGGTCTAATGAGTTGTTACTCAAACATAGTTAAAAACGTAACCAAGCACCTACCGCGTAACAAAGTTGGCTCTATTCCTGACCTAATTACTCTAATCTGTGATATAATTTCATTACTATGAAGTATAGACGGATAAATCTCAAATTAAAGCACCCGCTTGCTTTTTGGTCTGCCTTTCCTGACCCCAGTGAGCGTTTTTTTTGGTACGATAGTCAAAAGCAAACTTTGATTATTGCGAGTCAGAGACTAACAACAGTTCAAGAAAAGGAGATAAAAAACTATCCTTACGTTTTCTATAGTCAAAGTTTTTTTGAACAGGTGAAGGGTGAGCTTTGGCAAGATATGGGCAATGAAATCATCGCTTTCAAACATTACTACATCCAAACAAAGACAGACTCTTATGTCCTGTCGTGTGATCCCCTTCCCGATATTAAGGACCAAGAGACTGTCCTTCAGCATCATAGCTACGAAGAGGAAGCGCCAGAGTATACGGAGTGGGTAAAACTTTACAAGAAACTTCAAGAAAACATCACTAGCGGAAAAACTGTCAAAATCGTTGCTTCTAGAGAAGTAAAATTTACCAGTCTTACTCCCTTCAATGTTGAAGCAATCCTTGAACGTCTTGTGCAAAACAATCTTGGAGCTTTTATCTTTGCTTATCATAAGTCCGGCAAAACCTTCCTGGGAGCTTCACCGGAAATTTTGGTCCAAAAAACTGGGAATCAGGTGCTGAGTTATGCTTTAGCAGGCACGATGCCCCGTGCTCTTGAAAATGGAGCACAGCTTTTACTGAAAGACTCGAAAAATCTTCAGGAACATCAGATTGTTGTCCAAAAAATTAAAGAAAAATTGTTGGAGAAAGTTTCACAAGTTAAAATTGAGCAAACTGACATAATGACTTTAAAAAATGTTTATCATTTACAAACAGTTTTAAAAGCTAAGGCTGGTGAGCATTCCCTAATCGACTGGACAAAGCATCTTCATCCAACACCTGCGTTAGGCGGTCATCCCAGCCGTGCTGCACTTGACTTTTTACGTGCAAACGAAAAACACGAGCGGGGGTTATATGCTGCGCCTTTAGGGCTCATTGATTCCCAAGGCAACGGCACAATCATCGTTGCGATTCGCTCTGCACTTCTTAAGGATAAAGCCTGTTACGCTTATGCCGGATGTGGAATTGTTGCTGCTTCTGACTGCCAGGCTGAATTTGATGAAACAAAAATAAAACTAAAAACAATACTTGAGGCTCTTTAAGATGAATAATGAATACTTAGCTCCACTTGTTGATGAACTTTATCATTTGGGCGTACGCGAAGCGGTCTTTAGTCCGGGTTCTCGTTCGACAGCACTGGCCATGCTTTTCGAAGAATATGGGAAGTACGACACTTATGTAAATATTGATGAACGTTCTGCTGCTTTTTTTGCTCTCGGTATAGCTAAAGTGCAACAACGCCCTGTTGTGCTTATCTGTACCTCTGGTTCTGCCGCTGCCCACTATCTTCCTGCCCTTACGGAAGCAAAACACAGTCGTGTGCCCTTAATTCTTCTTACAGCCGATCGTCCCAATGACTTGCAGTTTGTAGGCGCTGCTCAAACTGTAAATCAGTCGGAGTATTTCGGAAAATTTGTGAATCATTATGAAGAATTAAGTCGTCCGACTGAGCACAACTTTTGGACATATCCTCGTAAGGTAGCACAGCGTGCTTTTGCAGCTGCAGTCAGTATCCCCTCTGCTGCTGCCCACGTTAATGTACCTGTCAGTGAGCCTTTGATACCTGACTTAAATGCTGAAAATTATCGAAAAGGCAGAAAAAAATTCATCATCAGCAAAGGAAACATTAAGCCGCAATCTATCCCAGAATTAAGCGGTAATGGTATCATTCTTGCTGGTCCAGACAGTAACTCCAATTATCAAGAAGCTCTCATAACATTATCCGAAAAACTCCAAGCCCCTCTTTTGGCTGATCCTCTGTCTAATCTTCGTAAGTATGAACATCCCAACATTATCGACACGTACGATGCTTTTCTGGCCCATCCGCAAGTTTTAAAAGAACTCAAGGTTGATTTTTTCCTACAATTTGGACAAATTCCTGTATCGAAACATGTTTTGCAATTGATTGCTCAAAATGCTGATGCCGAGTACATCCAAGTTGACCCTGCGCTGGATTACCGAAACCCAAGTCAAACAACGACACAGCTAGTCCAAGCAGATGTACCTGCTTTTTGTCAAGAAGTTCCTACTTTAAGCTCTGACAACCACTATCTGAAAGTCTGGCAAAAACTTCAAAAGAAAATGCGTCAAAAACTCCAAACTGTTGAAGGTGAGAGCGCTCCCTTTGAAGGGCACTATATTCAAGTCCTTCAAGCACTTATGCCAGAAAAGGCGCAACTCTTGATTTCTAACTCCATGACTATCCGTAATGTTGACTATTTTTGGCGCAGTCAACATTCTCATGTTCACCTTTTAGGAAATCGTGGGACAAATGGTATTGACGGTCAAGAATCCACCGCTCTAGGTGTCTCCACCAACGGGGTGCCAACCGTTTTATTAACTGGAGACCTTTCCATGCTTCATGATATGAATGGTTTGATTGTTGGAAAAACACAGCAGTTAAACCTGACTATTGTACTTTTTAACAATGACGGTGGGGGTATCTTCCATCATTTGGCACAAAAAGGGCAGCCCCATTTTGATTATCTTTTTTCAACACCTCATGGACTTGATTTTTCTGGCTTAGCTCGTTTAATTGGGCTTGATTATCATCTGGTTGTAGATTATCAAGATTTTGAAGAGCATTTTCGTCAAAGCATTAACTCAGCAGGAATCCATTTACTCGAAATTAAGACGGACAAGGACGTGAGCTTAGAATTACACAAGAAATATACGACTTATGATATTTGAAGATAGGTACATTCAGATTGGCATGAATACTTTTCATGTCAGAATACATGGGCAAGGTAAACCCCTGTTAGCATTGCACGGCTTTAGTCAGTCGGCTCTTACTTGGGAAAATTTATTGCTTCCAGATTATCAAGTTTTTGCTTTAGACTTTATTGGACACGGGAAGTCCAGTAAGCCTAAAACTCTGGAAGCCTATCAGCTTTCAAGCATTCTTCAACAGCTTCAAAAGCTTGTAGAACTGCTTTTTCATGGAGAGGCTTATACTCTCCTCGGCTATTCGATGGGGGGACGAATTGCTCTACAATTCGCATTTCAGTTTCCTGACCAACCTATTGAACAGCTCATTTTGGAATCTGCGGCTCTAGGTATTTCTAATCCTCTGCAGCGTAAAAAGCGGAGGCAGTCTGACCTAGAGCTTGCAGACCAGATAGAAAAAAAGGGAGCGGTCTGGTTTGCGGACTATTGGGGCGCGCTCCCTATCTTCCAAAGTCAACAAAAACTTCCTCAGGAAGTACAATATAAAATCTGGTCCAGCCGTGCCCTAAATGCGCCCCATGCTCTCGCTCAAACTTTGCGAGCTACTGGGCAAGGAAATCTTCCAGACATTTCGCAGAGGCTTCAAGATTTAAATGTAGCTTTACTTTATATTACCGGTGCTCTGGATCAAAAATATAGGCAGATTGCTGAGCAACTCAGTACTTATAAGAGAGTACGGAGTCTTATCGTAGAGGGCGCAGGGCACAACGTACACCTCGAACTGCCTCAGCATTTTAACTTAATCTTATCCAACTCTTTGCCAGGTAGAACCATGCTATAATGAATAAGGTAGAATACTAAAAGGAGACAAACTATGTCAAAATATAACTGGCTTGCTTTAGACCGCAAGTATGAAGATGTCATTTACGAAACTTATAACGGTATTGCGAAAATTACGATCAATCGTCCTGAAGTACGTAATGCGTTTCGCCCTAAAACAGTGGTGGAACTTATCGATGCCTTTACTGTAGCACGTGACGACACTTCGATTGGTGTCATTGTTTTGACAGGTGCTAACCACGGTCAAGGTGAAGACAAGGAAGCTTTCTGTTCTGGCGGCGACCAAAAAGTCCGTGGCGACGGTGGCTATGTTGGTGAAGATCAAATCCCTCGTCTTAACGTCTTAGACTTGCAACACTTGATCCGTATCACACCAAAACCTGTTATTGCTATGGTCAACGGTTTTGCTATCGGTGGTGGGCACGTTCTCCACATCGTTTGTGATTTAACAATTGCTTCTGAAAATGCTAAGTTTGGTCAAACGGGCCCACGTGTTGGTTCTTTTGATGCTGGTTATGGTGCTGGACTCTTGGCTGCTATGGTTGGCCAAAAGAAAGCACGTGAAATCTGGTTCCTCTGCCGTCAATACACTGCACAAGAAGCAATGGATATGGGCATGGTAAACACTGTTGTACCTTTTGATCAACTTGAAGACGAGACAGTTAAATGGGCCGAAGAAATGCTTGCCTTGTCACCAATGGCACTTCGTATGCTTAAAGGCTCAATGAATGCTGCAACTGATGGACTTGCTGGCTTGCAACAATTTGCCGGTGATGCAACGCTCATGTACTACCTCAGCGATGAAGCCAAAGAAGGGCGCGATGCTTTCAAAGAAAAACGCAAACCTGACTTTGATCAATTCCCTAAATTCCCATAAGCTATGAAATGGTTAAAAGAACAGGCTGAAAAATCGCCAAATAAACTTTTCTTAAATCAACTGACTTTTAAAGAAGTCTACGATAAAACTGTTCAGACAGCCCAACATTTAAACAAAGAAACAGCTAGGCACAACCGCCTAGCTCTTCTTTCAGAAAATTCGCCAGAGATGGCAATTGTGCTCTTTGCGCTGTTGGCTTTGGATAAGGAAGTCCTCTTGCTCAACACCCATCTTACAGCTAATGAACTTCGAGAGCAACTGACTGAACTTGATGTGGAACTGCTGATTGCTTCGGACCAGCAAACCTATCCAGCAGACTTGTCTTTCTCTGATATCCATTCTTTAGAAACCAGCAGAGCTGTGCTCAATTGGCAGCCAGCCCCAGAGAAGATTGCTGTAATCATGAACACCAGTGCGACAACTGGAAAGTTCAAATCTATTCCTATAACTTGGAAAATGATTGCGGCCCATGTGGCTGCTTCTGCAGCAACCATGGGCGTTCTTCCAGAAGACAACTGGCTTGTCGTTCTCCCCATGTTTCATGTCAGTGGTCTATCCATCATCATGCGCAGCCTCTATAATGCCACTCAGGCCACCATATGTGCTTCTTTCGATGAGGAAGAGTTGATTAAACTGATTAATAACAGCTCGGTCAACATGGTTTCCATGGTACCGACCATGCTTAAACGTGTTCATGAAAAGATTGCTGCCAAAAGTCTTCGTGTCCTCTTATTAGGAGGGGAATTTATTCCGCAGCCTTTGATACAGGCATGTTTTGCACAAGGTCTACCTGTCTACAAGACTTACGGGATGACCGAAACTTTTTCCCAGTCTGTTACCTTCAACATTTTGGAGCATCCAGACAAGCTGACTTCGGTCGGTCAAGCACTTCCTGGCGTAGAGATTGAAATTTTAAATCCTGATGCTGATCAGGCTGGCGAAATACATCTAAAATCGCCAATGCTTATGAAAGGCTATCTTAATCAAGAGGACGTTCATCTATTCAATACAGGGGATATTGGCTATCTTGATAAAGACAATTTCCTTTATATTCTCAATCGTCGTAAAGATATCATTATTTCCGGTGGAGAAAATATTTATCCCAAAGAGATTGAGGATTTACTCTATAGCTTAGAGGGCATTGTCGAATGTGCGCTTGTCCCGCAGGAAGACGAAACTTGGGGCCAAGTGCCACTTCTTTTCTACGCTGGAGCGCCCGATATACAAGAAATTACAAGCTTTTTGAGTCAACGTCTGGCCAAGTATAAACTGCCGCGTCAAATTATCAAAATGAATGCTCTACCCAAAAATGCCTCAGGCAAAATCCTTAGGAAAAATTTAAAACATGAAGCTTAGATCGATTAGTTTGAATCACGTCCAACTTCCGATGAAGTTTAACTTCAAGACAGCCAAAGGTGAGCTGAAGCAGCGTGACACCATTATTATCATTGCCGAAGACGAAACCGGCCATCAAGGGTATGGTGAATGTGTAAGCTTTACTACACCTTTTTACACGCAAGAAACATTTGAAAGCTCATGGGAATACTTGGCGCAGACTTACATTCCAAAAGTAATGGCGACACACTTCACGCATCCCTTTGAGATTCATGCGTTTTTTGAGCAGCCCTTGCCGATGGCAATGGCGGGTTTGGAGAATGCCTTGCTGGACCTTTATTACAAAGTCCAAGGAAAAAATACAATCGCTACCCTTTTTCCTGAACCATTGACAGAAACTTTATCCCGTGGGGCCGTCTTGGGCGATATGCCTTTTGAGCAGCTTCCTAGCAAAATCGAGGCCTTAATCGCTCAAGGTGTGGAAAGAATAAAGCTTAAAATTAAACCCGCAGATGGTTTTGAACGCGTCCAATATGCTGTGGAGCATTATCCTCAGCTCCAATGGGCTGTTGATGCCAACCGTTCTTATGCCCTTGAAAATATCGAAGCGCTGATAAAGCTCGATCAATTTGGACTTGTCTGCGTTGAAGAGCCTTTTGCTACTGATAATCTCGAAGATTATAAAGACATTTTTCCGCAGCTTTCAACACCTATCTGTTTTGATGAAAATGTCCAAAGTTGGAGTGATTTACAGGCTCTTTCTCAACTTAAGGGGAAAACCATGCTCAATATCAAAATTGGCCGCTTAGGTGGACTTTATCAAACAAAAGAAGCTATCGCCTTTTGCCGGAAAAATAACATTTCCTTCTGGATTGGCAGCATGGTCGAAAGTGGTATTTCTAAGATATTGCATACACAACTGGCCACTTTAAGCGACAATGCCATGCCAGGGGATTTGTCAGATTCGTCCTATTATTTTACGGAAGATTTGATTCTACCAGAGATTAAATTTATTGAAGGTAAGATGAACAGACCGCGTGGCAAGGGCTTGGGTGTATCTATCAATCAGGCAGCACTTGAGCATTACACCGTGAAAAAGGAGATTTTTACATGACTTTGATTGAACAACTGGGTATTCAAAAGCTGGTTTTAACCCCAACAGGTTTTACTGCTCAAATGCCTTTAGGAGACTTTCACGCGCAACCTCAAGGTTTCTTAAATGGTGGTGCAACGCTGGCCTTTGCTGAGGTTGCTGCTGGTATGGCAAGTAATTTCTTGCTTGACGATAAACATTTTGCTGTCGGCCAAGCGGTCAATGGCAATCATTTGAACCTAACTAAAGCAGCAGGAATCCTCTTTGCTCAAGGTCTTCTTCTGCACAAAGGTGGGCGTACACATGTGTGGGAGATGAAGTTTACAGATGCGCGTGAGGTTTTAGTGGCACAAGTCACTGTGACCAACGCTATTGTGGAAAAAAGATATGAATAAAGACAACGTAATATTTGCAGAATTGGTGGACGTAAATGAGGCCGAACTTGCGGATATCAATCAATTAATTATCGACACTTGGGCTTATCAAAAATAAAACACAAAAAATGAGAGATTTCTATCTCATCCAAAAGTCTAGCTTTTAGGAGTCACTACATTAAACATATGATTCCCTATCTTTTTCCTTCATCCACTTCACAAAGTAACCTCACTGTTATATTGTTAGCTCCCGCCATATTCGTAGAATAATTGTCTCCTAATCCAAAAGGATTTTAAAAAATTAAGACAGCTAAAGTGTGCTAAGATTTAAAGTAAATATATTTTTAGTATGAGACTGCAGCTCATGAAAAACATTGGATATGGAGGAAAGCAGAGGGTGAAGAAAAAACATTTTAAAAAAACAGTAACTAGTCTCGTCACCACAACAGTACTATTTTCATCACTAGTCCCCTCAGTAGTGGGGGTAGCTCAGAGTCAAGTTATTCCAGAAGTAACTGAAGAGGTAACTCAAGTTAATGAGACAAGTCTAAATTTAGGTAAAAAAAGCTTTGAAGATTTCTTACTTAGGAAAGGAATTCATGATATTAAAGAAATTTCACAAGAAGATGGAGAAAAGCTACTTGATGAATATGCAAATTTACTCGATAGACAGAGACTTGCGCCTGTAGCTGCGGCGGCGGCTGTTGCCTCACTTATTTGGGCAGGGATTAATATTGGTAAAAGTTTTTATTCTGCGGGTAGATATGCAGCTATGCAAGCGTTGAGTCGTCGATGGACGACACGTACTGCATATAAAAGAAATTCAAAACCGTATTGGTTTACCATCAGCACCATTAGCTTTTGGGCAGCCTTAGGCTTTGATGACTTTATGTATGGACGATGAGCTATGGATACGTTTTTTTCAATCCTATCGGATATTACACAATTTCTCTTAGCTCTCGGTGTTTTGTCGTTAGCCCTTGACTTCAGCCGAGCAAAAAGAGAGCTCAGAGACATAAAGCAGATTTTATTAGAAAAAGAAGCTAAAAACAGAAAATAACAAAAAACAGGAGGTGGTTCTTAATCCTAAGAATTATCTCCTGTTTTTTAATCGTTTGTATCTTTCTTTATGGGAAACAACCAGCTTCTTCTGATGAACTTAACTACAATCAGTTCAAAATGTTCTGGTAATCATAAATATCAGTTTGGCCTGCATGTTTGTGCTGCCTTTTAAGTGCTGCTTGAAAAGCGGTGTTATCTTGGGACAAGATTTTAACTTTGTCAATCAGTGCCTGTGCATTATCTTTACTGAAAATATTTTCTGTAGCGGTATAGCGCTTATTGTGCACGACATTATCGAAAGCTAAAATCAACTGATTGTGTTCAAAAGCTTGCCGGATGATATTTTCCATTTCATTAGCATGATTGATATCTAAGTAGAAACTGTTATTTTTCAGAGACTTTCTGATGTCTTCATCACCAACATTAGGATAAACACTGACATTATTTCTATCTTCATAAGCCATCAGAGAAGGACTCATCGTGGTTCGTGCTGCAATATGAAAATGAATTTCGGGCAGTGCTGCAACTATAGTTTCCAGCGCTTCAATTTCTGCAGAGTTAGTGAAAATAAAGGCTTCTGAACTTAAGGAACTACGATTTTTAAGAGGATAGAGGTAGCCCAGTTGCATAAGTTCTGTGTTCAGAGATATTCCCTCCAACTGACTCATGATTCTCTCAAATTCCGCTCTGTCTTGAATAACAATCCGTTGGGTTGCATTATTAGTATCATCAAGAATGCTTCTCATATTACCAGGAATATCTTCTGAAGTTTCCTGCCAAAAAAGAGTATGGGCAAAGTTTTTTTCAGGATTGAGCGCTTTAAGGCGATTGATAATAAAGAAGGGGCGCCCCAGATTGTTGTAGAAAATCTCATCACTTTCTATATGCGCTATTTCCATGAAGAAAAGAATGAAGGCATTGAAGTTTTCAAAAACATGGTGCTTTCCTTCATGATTAACCTGGACTGTACCCGTGACGTGATTTTCTAAAATAACTTCACGTCCTTCATCATCAAAATAAGTCGTCAAAGCCATGTTGCCATCTGAGTAAGTACGCTTTCCATAACGTTCTCCAAACTGATTATACATATCTATTTGACGCACACGGCCAGCATCGTTATACCATTCGACAGTTGAAACTACTCTATAGTCATTTTCACGCTTACTGTACTTGATGTGCCCCATTTTTTTATAGCCTTCAAAAATTTCAGCTTGTGTGCTGTCCCCTCTTATTTCCCAATAGAAAGGGACCTTGACTTCGTTAAAAAAGAGTGGTTCTGGTCGAGCATCAGCATCCAGTTGATGATTTTTTTGCATGCCCGTAAAATAACCAACGGGAGTTTGGACATGTTCAGGCATAAAGCCATTTTCTTCCAGAACAATGGTGGTGTGTGTAAAACCTGCCTGGCGTAAAGAATGTTCCAAGTCAAAAGCTTGGGCATTATAATTTTCAAATAAGTTAATCATTGTTTTATTACCTCTTGTTCGAGTTTCAACCACATTTTTTGAATCTCCTCTGTCAAATATTTTTTGGCAATATCATAGGATGATTGGGAAATGAGGTGAAGTGCTGCTTCGTCTTTTTCCTGCATGGCGATAATAGCCCGAGTAATGTCTTCAACAGCTTTGGAGCGATTATTTTTGTCATAGTCCAACAAGTAACCGTTTTGCCCTGGATGAATAAACGTTTGGTTACCGTAAGGAACATCAAATCCAATCATGCCAAGTCCTGATCCTACTGCTTCAAGTAAGGTCAGACCAAAACCTTCTGAAGTTGAAGTCGCCACATAAGTTTGATAGTTCTTATACACATCCGTCAAATCATGTTGTCCCATGAGACAAATATAACTTTCCGCGCCTAAATCCTTAATTAACTGGCGCAAAGCTGTTCCTTCACCTCCATAGCCATAAATATCTAAAGTTAAGTCCTTAATCTTCTTACGTGCTTCCACAACTGCTTTAATCTGCCAATCTATGTGTTTCTCAGCAGCAAGTCTTGAAGCTGTAATCAAACTATTTTTCTTACGGACACTCGCTTTTTTCAATTCGTCAATAGAACCTACAGGGAGAGTATAAATGGTAATTTCTCCCTTATTATATTTCTTAAACTGGTCCTCAATGACTTCTTTTTGTCGTTCAGTAGCTGTGATAAAGAAATCAATAACAGAAGCATTTTCAAACTGATAGTCATAGAAATTATTCCAAAGAATTTGCTTATCCGTCGTAAACGACTCACTGAAATGCTCCGCATGAATGACGATACCAACTTTTGCTGGCCCTGAAGCCCTGATAATTTGTGGTCCCATGCCCGTAGAACGATCAATAATCAAGATGTCCTGTTCCGTCAAGTCAAGACACTCCACAAAATACTGGATTAGCGCCTCCTTAGAGTAAATGGTCCGGTCACTGAAAATATAGAGGGATTCCTTGCCATTGATTAATTCATCGTAAGCCACCGAGCCATTTTCATTGAAGAAACGTCGCTGATAAATATTTGCCTGATTATTCACAGGTTTAAAGTACTCGCTAAAAGTCTTCGTGTAAGTGTAGTAATCCCGCTGAATTAGCTTGCCAGCAACGACAATCTCTGTACGATAGACTTTATCCTTGTTCTTTTTATCCAAGAAAGCAGTCATCCTCATGTGATTATCGTTAAAGCTGTAGGTAATTTGTGTTTCCCCTTCCTCCACCTTATCGGCGGCCTTGGGAAAAGTCGCTTCCAAATCTTGTCTGCCGAAACGAGTAGGCGAAATCTTTACATCTGTAAAATAGCCATAGAGCCAAATGATTTCACCATCATCAAACCCAATATTTTCCGTCATAGGCTGAAGATTTTCGAGAAAGAGATCCGTAAAAATAAATTGAGCATCCTGCTTGTTTTTCTTAAAAATATTCGAACGGTAGGCTTGGGCATATTCTACACCGGAACTAGCCCAACCGATACCATGATTAAAATTGTAAATAGTCATACACTACATCATCCTATTCTTACTTCAAAAAGAGAGCTTTTTCAATCTCAATTATAAGACTTTTCGTAAAATGTCCATCGGTGATTAAAGCACCTACATCTTTCACATTTTCGATGAGTTTTTCATACTCTTCTTCATTCATCTTTTCCACGATTGAGACAACTTCTTCCAAACTTCCAGCCACAAAACCAAGACCATTACGTTGTACAAAATCTGCCTTCGCAAAGCCTTTAGGCACAATAACAGGAAGACCTGCTGCCAAATAAGTTGAAAATTTAAAATGATTAACAATCTGGAAGTACGCTTTGTCAAAGTGCTCATCTTCCATATCATCTTCTGTCCAAACTAGACCAATTCCCCCTTCATTAAGCGAACGCATCAGTTGATCATCGTGCATCCAGCCTTTGAGTTCAACATTTCCCACCGCCTCAACTGTTCCTTTCGAATATGCTTCCAGCAAGATATTACTGGACCAGTTTTTGATAAACGGATAACGTCGAACACCTCCAGCAAACTTAATTTTTCGCTGAAAAACCGGCTTCGCCTCAAGAGTGATACTGCTTGTATGGTCCCAAATTTCTTGGATCAAAACGGGTGTTTCTAAACCAAAATTGATTAAGATTTTATGCATCTTTTCAGAAGGCAGAATTACTAAATCTGCTTGATTATAGAGCTCAATATAGTATTTCATCAGATAAAAGTTGGGTTTAAACATGAGCGGAATGAAGTCGTGAGTGAAAATTACTACTTTTTCTACACGATTTTTTAACTGCTCAATCAAGACTTTGTCAAATTCAAAACCAGACCAGGACGGCAGTTGCACCACGGCTAATTCGCCGCCCTGTACGGGAGCTAGAAAACCTTCTATACGTTTCCAGCGTTCCATATCCGTATCACGTCCTGAATCATGAGCAACGATTGCAATTTCTTTAAAACCCATTGTTTTAGCAATATTTGTCGTCATATGTTGAGCAATCTGTGCAGTTGAAACAGCTGAATGCCCATAAAAATTAGTAATAAATTTATTCATAAAATTAAATTCCTCATTCTGTATTCGCAAGAATAGTGATAAACTTCTGGAAGTTCTTTCCTTGAAAACATATCCTACCGTTCTTACTCCCATCATTTTTTAGAGTAATGTCAGATAAGTTTCCACATTCCGTTTCTAGATTTACAACTGTTCCTAAAAGGCCAAATAAACCACAAAGTCCGCAATTGCGGACTTCTTGGTTATTGAAGCTTAGTTTTGCTCCTGCTCTTTATCATCCTTTTTGCGTTTTTTACCCGCAACAAGGGCTGCCGCAAGGATAGAGAAGCCTGCAAAGGTTGCTCCTAGAGCATTTTCATCACCAGTCGCTGGTAATTTTTGACCTATACTGTTCCCTGGATTTCCAAAGTCTGGCTGTACTTCGTTTGTTAAGCTATCAGACATTGAAGTTGAGATTGACTCTGTCGCTGATGTTGACTCGCTTATCGATTCGGAAGGATAGTCAGAGTTTGACACTGAATCTGATACAGACTCACTTTCTGACACGCTTACTGATAACGATTCGCTTTCTGAGCCGATATCAATCAATGAAAGAAGCGCTGATTCTGAACTTGATTCTGAACCGCTCGTTGAAGTACTCAGAGAGCCTTCTGGAGTCATTGATGGAGTGATTGGTCTGAATGACATGAACTCTGAGGATGATTCGGAAAGACTTGCTGAGGTACTCAGAGAACCTTCCGGAGTCATTGACGGAGTGATTGGTTTAAAGAAATCGTATTCAGAATCTAAAGCAGATTCAGACATAGAGGCAGAGATGGAACTAGATTCTGATGCTTCCACAGAAATTGACTCTGAGGATGATTCGGAAAGGCTTGCTGAAGTACTCAGAGAACCCTCCGGAGTCATTGACGGAGTAATTGGTCTGACTGCTGGAGCCAATGATGGAGTGACTGGCTTAAAGAAATCGTATTCAGAATCTAAAGTGGATTCAGATAGTGAAGCGGAGATTGAAGCGGACACTGAACTTGACTCAGTTTCTGAAAGCTCCATTGATGTCGATGCCGACTCGGACTCTGAAAGGGAAGCAGAGATTGAACCGGATACCGAACTTGACTCAGATTCGGAGACTTCTACTGAGGTCGATGCTGACTCGGATTCGGAGAGCTCTACTGATGTAGATGCCGATTCTGATTCAGAGACTTCCACTGAGCTTGACTCTGACTCAGAAAGGGAGGCAGAAATTGAAGCGGATACTGAACTTGATTCGGATGAGGATTCAGATTCGGATACTTCTACCGAAGTTGATGCTGACTCGGATTCAGAGACTTCCACTGAGCTTGATTCCGAATCGGAAAGTGAAGCGGAAATCGATGCGGACACTGAACTTGATTCGGATGAGGATTCAGATTCGGATACTTCTACCGAAGTTGATGCTGACTCGGATTCGGAGAGCTCTACTGATGTAGATGCCGATTCTGATTCAGAGACTTCCACTGAGCTTGACTCTGACTCAGAAAGGGAGGCAGAAATTGATGCAGAGACTGAGCTTGACTCTGATGATGAGTTAGATTCGGAGAGCTCCACTGATGTTGAAGCTGACTCGGATTCGGAGAGCTCTACTGATGTAGAAGCAGATTCTGATTCAGAGACTTCCACTGAGCTTGATTCTGAATCGGAAAGTGAAGCAGAAATCGATGCAGAGACTGAGCTTGATTCGGATGAGGATTCGGATTCTGATACTTCTGCTGATGTAGAGGCGGACTCTGATTCGGATACCTCTACTGATGTTGAAGCTGACTCGGATTCAGATACTTCCACTGATGTTGAAGCGGACTCGGATTCTGATAGCTCCACCGATGTAGATACGGATTCGGATTCAGAAAGTTCCACTGATGTTGATGCAGATTCGGATTCTGAGAGCTCTACCGATGTAGATGCGGACTCGGATTCTGATAACTCCACCGATGTAGAGGCGGATTCGGATTCAGAAAGTTCCACTGAGCTTGATTCGGAATCGGAAAGGGAGGCAGAAATTGAAGCGGATACTGAACTTGATTCGGATGAGGATTCAGATTCAGAGACTTCTACTGATGTCGATGTGGACTCTGATTCGGATACTTCTACTGATGTGGATGCGGACTCTGATTCGGATACTTCCACTGATGTTGAAGCTGACTCGGATTCAGAGACTTCCACTGAGCTTGACTCTGACTCGGAAAGGGAGGCAGAAATCGATGCGGATACTGAACTTGATTCGGATGAGGATTCAGATTCGGATACTTCTACCGAAGTTGATGCGGACTCTGATTCGGAGAGCTCTACTGATGTAGATGCCGATTCGGATTCTGAGAATTCCACCGATGTCGATGCTGATTCGGATTCAGAGACTTCCACTGAATTTGATTCGGACTCGGAAAGTGAAGCGGAAATCGATGCAGAGACTGAGCTTGACTCTGATGATGATTCAGATTCGGAGACTTCTACCGAAGTTGATGCAGACTCAGATTCGGAGAGCTCTACCGATGTCGATGCGGACTCGGATTCAGAGACTTCCATTGATGCAGAGGCTGATTCTGATTCAGAAAGTTCCACTGAGCTTGATTCCGAATCGGAAAGGGAGGCTGAAATCGAGGCAGAAACTGAACTTGACTCTGATGATGAGTTAGATTCGGAGAGCTCCACTGATGTAGAAGCTGACTCTGATTCAGAGAGTTCCACTGAGCTTGATTCCGAATCTGAAAGGGAGGCAGAAATTGAAGCGGATACTGAACTTGATTCGGATGAGGATTCAGATTCGGAGACTTCCACTGATGTAGAAGCAGATTCTGATTCAGAAAGTTCCACTGAGCTTGATTCTGAATCAGAAACTGAACTTGATTCTGAAAGCTCAGCTGATGTTGATGCGGATTCTGATTCGGAAACCTCCACTGATGTAGAAGCTGACTCTGATTCAGAAAGTTCCACTGAGCTTGATTCTGAATCGGAAAGGGAAGCAGAAATTGAAGCAGAAACTGAACTTGATTCTGAAAGCTCAGCTGATGTTGATGCTGACTCAGAAGCAGACTCTGAAACCATGGCTGACTCGGATGACGATGCGGACTCAGATTCGGAGATAACGATTGAGAGTGATTCGGATTTGTCTAGCGAGTCGCTTGTTGATGCAATTATTGATGTTGATTCAGATTGAGAAACGGATGTCGAAATTGAAGCGGAGACAGATTGTGATTCAGAAACTGATGCAGAAACAGATTGCGATTCGGACTGCGATACCGATTGGGATTCGGATATTGAAAGAGAAGCGGATTCAGATGTGGAAAGAGAACCTGAGCTTGAATAAGATGCCGAAAGTGAAGCCGACAAGGACTCTGAGCTTGATACTGACACTGACTCTGAACCACTTTCAGATTGTGAAACTAGGGCTGACTCAGATGCTGACAAAGACCCCGATGCAGAGGAGGATTCCGACTGTGAAGCGGACACGCTCATGGATTCTGAACCTTCTGGGCTGAACACGTAAATCACTTTATTGTGTTCTGTTGTCGTGTCTGTGATTTCTGTTGTAGTTGGTTGCGTTACCCCTTCAGGCAAGAATGAATTCCCGTCTTCCAGATAAGTATAACCTTCTGGGACGTTAGTCTTCGTATAAAGCTCTGACGTCCAATCGATGGTATTGCCCACGTTAGCCGGAACATTAGCTGACCCAGCTATCTCGCTCCCTACTTGATTTGAAGATGATGATACAGGTAAACCAGAGATGACATCAATGTAGGTGTAGCTTACATTTGGATTAGCATCACCATAAACATAAACATTATACTCGTTGGTAGTCCCTTCTTGAGGAACTACTGCATAGTTTGCCTGTCCCCACTGATCACCATTATCGACTGTAGAAGTTCCATCACCACTTGGTTGTCCCTCGGTTCCTGTTGGAACATCCTTAGAAATTTGTGTTGTTTCATCATTCGCACCAATAGCCCACTTATAACCGGCTGGCATGTTATCAATCGCATACTTCTTATTAACCAAGTTGATGGTCTGTCCGATATAGTTTAAATCATTTGAAACAGGAATTGTGGTTGAACCCACTGTCTTCCCACGTTGATCCACATAATTTAATTTGATTTCACCCACAGAAAGAGCATTGGTTTGAAGCTCACGTGTGTTGCTAGTTAAAATACTAGAATCTGCTGTTCCATCTGTTACTGTGGTTACACCATTTTTATAAGTTAATTGTCCAACAGTTCCTGTAGCATCCGGAGTATTTGGTGAAGCATTCACTCCCTTCCAACTACTAACAGAAGAATTATTAAGTGTAAACGCACCAGCACCTTGGATGAGACGCCCAGCAGCATTTTCACCAGTAGAATTTTTAATTGCAAAATTCAAGGCTTTAGGTGAGGTAAACTCTACTTTTGCAGACGCCGAATTAACATTAATAAGTGCACCTGCATTCCATTGATTGACTTCAATCACAGCGTTTGCCGCGAATGAAACACTTTGGTTTCGATTGATATAAGCAGCACTGAAGGATTGTGTAGCTCTAGGAATGCTTAAACGAAAATTCTGTCCAAAAACCCATTTAGCATCTGCCGCTGCTCCCTCACCTCCATGCATAAAACGCTGCCAGCCATCTTGAGTCCAAGAAACGTTGTCACCTGCAATAATACCATTAGTATAATTATAAAATGCTGGATAGTTAATATTAATCCCCACTTCTGCTTTAGCATCAAAGCTAGAGCCATCCCCCATTGTGATAGTATTACCATATCCAGGGGAATTAGGATTACTATTATAATTATCAAACCAAAAGACGGAATCATCACCGTCAGTATTTACATCAGGCCGGAAATAATCAAGCGACGCTCCGTTGGCAACCTCAATCTTGGTGATACCACGCGTAATCTCATGATTCATGCGGAAGACATTGCTACCTGAGAAAACTGCCTTGCCGTAATTGACGTTGACCGCGTGTATAGCAACTTTGCTAGAGTCAGTGTCGCTTTCGTTAGAGATGCTGACATTATTTATATTCGCAGTCAAAAGTGGACCATTAGCCCCCCATTGACTCGCACCTCCATCAAGCAAGCCACGTTCAGCCTCACCATAAGGAAAGCCTTGAATAACTTTCATATTGGTAAACGTAATCGTTGTTGCTTTACTTGTCACATTAGATAGTCCAAAACTTTTTTGGTGAAGGTTCAATGTATGATTATTCCCTTGAATTATTACATCATTACCTTCATTACGTAGCTGAAAATTCGAACCATCAACCGATTCAATATTATTTTGGATATCAATATAGCGTATAGTCTGATTATTCCATGCAGAAACAAGCTCTGCAAATGTTGATACAGCGGCATAAGTGCCATCAGCCTGTGCTTGTGCCTTATATTGTGCATCATTGATTACTTGATCAGGCGTAGCAACATTAACTGACGTTGGTGATTTAATATTATTCGCATTGTCAGTCAAGATGTTTTCAAAATCTGGGCGGTTGCTGTCAGGGTCTACAGCAACAGAGTTAGCCTTGCCCCTCTCATCACTTTCCAGAGCCTTTAAGGCGGGCAATTTGAAGTTCGTTTTTGAAGCATTAGTGTCTTTCACCGAAGCAAGTGCAGTCAGATCTGTCCCCGCAGCTCCGCCTCCCAAAATACTAATACTCGAAATCGTTGCATACAACCAACGTTTCTTCGACTTGTACATGCGATAGCGCAGCTTTGGCTCCGAGGTTTTCAGTTTTAAATTTTCTCTTTTACTTCTTTGTTTTTTCCTCATAGTCATTTTTACCTTTTCACTTTCATTATTTGGGCAATTATTACTCCTTATCAATTCCCAGAAAGGGCTTGATTTTATTCAGATGGCTTTCAACATGTGCTGCAGTTCCCAAATAAAAATCATCATCATCATCTGGAGTCAAAACAATCTCATGATAAGTGGAATAATCATGGCTATTGCAAGACTCACAGCAATAAGTGTCGCTATCAACTTTTTGTTACTGGCATCCTCTTCGATATCGTTAATGATACGGTCTGATTCTGCTTGAAACAATTGTTCAATTTCTACCTGCAGTTGTGTCATCTCTTTCAAAGATGTTTCCTGCTGTTCTTCCGAAATTTTTGGCATTTTGTAGCACCTCTTTTAGCTTTACAAACCTGGCATTTTTTCATACCTATGCGCTTTTAATGTTACACTTAAATTAATATTAGATGTTTAAAAGTAATATTAAATACATTATATCACACAAAGGTTACATTTAGATAACGAAAAGCAAGTTTTTTCAGTGTATTAGTTTCGCCTCTTGTTCTTCTATTTTTGTAAAGCTAAAAGAAGCATTTGAATTTCATAGGCTGTAAGTAAATCTGTTGTATTTTTGATATCTGTTTGAATCTTCTTGTCTGGAAAATATGTATGTAATATTTCAGGCAAGGACTGAAATTCTATACTGAATTTTGCAAAATCTACTCCAGTCTTAATTTCAATAAGTCCATCCTGTGTTTCAAGTTTATCAATGATGGCTGAGAGCACCGCCTGAAAATCCGTTTTTTGGCTCACAAAAAGGAGCAGGTTGGCGGTATTATCCGAAACCATGATACTTTCCCGGTCGGAGCTATGAACACGCAGCTGAAACTTTTCACTTGGAGTTTGACATTTTATAAATGTTAAACCTTCTCCTCTTTCCACCTCAACACTGTCATTTTCTACTTTTTCCATCAATATAATGTCATAAAAAACCAGCTTTTCATGCTTGATATTATTGAGATTAATACTATAGTGGGCAGCGTTATGTGGATACTGAAAGGTAAAATGTAGTTCTTCAAAATACTGTGTTGCAGTAATTTGACCAAACTGGTCACGAAAATCGATGTTTACGCGAAATTGATTTTTCGGATTTTCTTGGATAAAGAAGATTACTTCATAAGTTTTACCCGGCTTCAGCAGCGGCAAGAGTGGAGCAGCACGGTCTTCCCCATAGCTCCCCTTGGAATGCCAAGCCTTGATAGTCGTACCCACGGGCATCATGGGTGATGAAAAAGTCACTTGATGAGATTCTAGCGTGATTTCTGAACCATAATTGTAAGCCTGATTGAAACGTTTCCCCCATTTGATAAGTGCAGTATCTGCCATAAGAACTCCTTATAATCTAAAGTCAATATCACGCCCATATTTATTGAGCAAGACGTTACGGTATTGTTTGATAAACCAACTGTTGATGCCGGGAGAGTTGTCATTGTGACGGCCGATAAATCCCTTATAGAGTAAGGTGGCTTTAGAATTCGTGCTTTTGAGTTTTTCAACCAGCATCGAAAAGGCCTTATGGTCATAGTCATCCTGCTTCATATAAGCCAAGGCAAAGGTCGTCGAGTCATAATTGCCTTTTGAAAACTTATCCCAGAATTTTTGGTCCAAGCTCTCCGCATTGGCAGTTGTTGAGCTGCCACCATGATGAAGAACCATGTCCAATGACGTGCCCCACATTTCAGGTCGATTAATACGTTCATTGAGCGCTATCGTGCCAATATTAGCCAAGGGTTTACCCACAATAACCGCCGCCGGCGACAAATCCGCCGCATAATAAAGCGCTCCAAAAGTCCCCATGGAAAGTCCTGATAAAATCAAGTCTTGATTGCTAAAACCCAACCACTCTAGCTTATCTTGAATAAACTGAGAAATCTGCGCTTCAAACTCTGAACTTCCAAGGTAAAAATTTCCTCCCTCAAGTCGAGGATCTCCAAGCAGAATAAACGGACCTCCCATATTGGCCATCATGCCACGTCCTTCCATCCCTTCGGCTGAGCGATAACCCGAGAAATAAACCGACAAAGGAGGCTTCATATCCCCGGGATGAAAATAACAGTTGACTTCTTCATTTCTAACCTGTCTGTCAATTAAAGTTGTGGCGCCTGAAAACATCACGGACTTGTCGTTGAGATATTTTCGGAAATGAATATTACCAACCTGTATTTCTCCCTGTCCCCCCTTAGCATAAAGCCCTATACTGGTATATACTGTATGTTCAGTATCATTATGAACAATGATTTCTTGATTTCTAAACTGCTGAGGACTCCCCTTGATGACCTTGATAATGTTATAGTGATTTTTTTCAAGAACATAGATTCGATATTCCAGCTCCAAGTCACCTTTAACGACGGTGTCTTCTGGATAGAAAGCAAGTTTGTCTCCTGCTCCAAAATCTACGCTGTGCCTGCGCCAGTGCAAAATTTCTGAAAATTCGGGTGTAAATTCCCCCATCAGCTGCATATAACTGTTTCCAAACTTAGTGGACTGCCCCTTAAAACCTTCAGATACAGCCACCATTTCAGGTTTGACCTTGTATCCCATTTGTCCGATGGATAAATCCCATACTTTTTCCCGAAGGCTTTCCAAGCTGTCTTCTTTTGTCCGGTAGGGATGCGCAAACTTCTGTTCCAAAATTTGTTCTTGATGGGGACTAATCTCCGCTTCTGCATCATAGAAAATCTGATAGGCCGGGAACTGAGCCAGCTGCAAGGGAAAGGAGCGCAAAAGCAAGGCATCCGCCCCTAATATAAAGAGGGAGCGGTTGTGCTTGGGGTTAAATTCCCCCTCTACAAAAAATCTCTCCCCTGCTTCATCAGCCATCAAGTCATAGTTTCCCGGTAAATAAATCACATGGAATTTTTCTTTTATAGCTTCTGAAAAAGTCAGGGTCTGTCCCCCAATTTGGATAATCTTACTTTTTTTAGCCATGCTGTTTAAAAACCTCCAACCATTTTGCTTTAATCAAATGCGGCTCGTGCTGTTCAATGATGTCGATACTCGTCACTAAAGACTTGTTCCAATTTCTTAACGTTCCCATGTAGTAGACCAACGCTTCTTTCAAATCATCCGAACTTGATATTGTCCAGCCGTTTTCTCTCTCGCGCAAGAAGTCGCTCTGGTGCCGTGTCAAAATTGGGATACCTGCACTGACTGCCTTTACATGACGTTGTATATCGTACTTTTTAGAAAGGTCAACGTAAACACGAGCAATATCAAAAACATCCTCCGTCTTAAGTAAATCAAGAGGACTCACCTGCTCAATTCTGAGCTGAGCATTGACAGCACCTACATAGTTCAACCATTGCGGTGAGTTTTTGAGCTCTTCGATAGCATCTTCCAGATGTTTAAAAACCCTCTTCTCCTTTTGCGCTATGACGTATTCATGAACTTTCTCATATTCTTCTGAATCAGAGTCAACACCAAAGTGCGTATTGATGAGAAGCTTTTGCAGAAAATACATACGTCTGCGATCTTCCACATCTTCCAGTTCGACAATTAAACCATAGTCCTCATCTGAAATAGCCTCTTCAATCAAGAAAATTAAATTTTTCTCTGCCTCTCCATTCAGGTCTGCAAAACTTGCAAAAACTTTCATGATGGGCATCGTATCAGAGCGGCCCAAGTTGAGTTGAGGAAGAAAAACAGGAATGTAAGGCCCAGTCTGCTTTGTGTCCATCTGAAAAACAGCAGAATCGCGAACCCAGTGTTCTGAGTCAAGAGGCTTCTCCATATCTCCTGAAAGAATATGTATCTGATTCCAGAAGCTTGGGATAGCAGACATACTTTTTTGACTTGAGTCAACCAAGACCGACTTTTCATATCTTCCAAAATTTTCTAGCACGCCTATAGTCAAGGCTTCAAGTGCATCTTCCAAGGAAGTATAAGTTTTTTGGGAGAGATAAGCATGTTCCTCCAACAAAATGGAAAGTCGTCCCTTTTCTTGAAGCAGTGTTTTCTGCCCCTTCTCATTGAAGTACTCCGACTTTACCAGAAGTCGATTTTGGTTAAAAAAATGAATGCAGCTTACAAAGCCACGATCGTCAAATATTTCTCGTTGAAAACCGTCCTCAGTCCGCCAGTCAATAAAATCCATAAATCCATAGGCATTATAAACCACCTGCCCAACAGTCTGGCCTTCTTTCAAGAGCAATACCTTTGAAGGAGTATAAACTTTCTCTACATCCGCAGGAAAAACTAAATCTTCTAAGGCTAGCGGATGACCAGCTTGAACCTCAATGCCTTGCAAATGGTCAAATAATCGGATAATGTTTTTAATCTTGAAAGCCTGAGCGTTGAGATGATAACGCAAAAAAGGAAGATGTTTGGGAAGCAAAACCGTGCATTCCATATCAGCCTTAGTAAAAAACTGCGCAAGATTGTAAATTCGATCTGAACCCAAATCAGTCTGATCCTGCCACTCCGCTAACAAATAAATCATAAAGTTGTCCTTTCCTGCCATCAAAAGATGACATAATGTCGTTTCGCCAAAACAAAGCGAATATCCTCATGCATGGTGTGAACAAAATAAACCATCATAACTAAAGAGGAAAAATAAAAGCTCAAAACAGTAGCTGGTTGATACCAAAGTCCTACCAATAACGGTGTTAAAGAAACCAGTAAGATAAAGCTGTTATTAAGGAAAATAATCCGGTTAAGTTTTTGCCGAATATACTTTTCCGTATCACGACCGGGTCTTACATCAAAAATGTAATCTCCCGATCCTCTAAGCCCCTTAGCAATATCAAAAGACCGTATATTCATATGGGAAAAACCAAAGCCCAGAAGTCCCAAAATCAAACCAAAGGTGAGGATACCTTGCACTGTACTGTAGGAGAAAAAGGTAGTGACTATATAGGCCATCAAATTATTGTTTTGAAAGGCGGGTAAAAACAGCATCACCTGTGGCATTGAAAAAAGGGTAATACCAAACATAAAAGGAAATGCTCCTGAAGTCAAAACCTTAATCGGAATATATGAAGATTTAAAGGCAACTGTCATGGCAGTTTGTTGAACAGGAATCCGGTACTCACTCCGGGCTAAAATAGAAGTTACATAAACCATAACCACTGTTGCTCCACCAATGAAAACGAGTCCCCAAACACTACTGAATAAAGCACTGTCTTGCCCACCTGTCAATAACATTCGCGGCATGTTGGCCAATAATCCAGGAAAAATAAGAATCATCTGCTTGCCCACACCCTTGTCTTTATTGAGATCAGCAATATAGGCAATCACCATACCGCCAGAAGTCAGCAAAAGCAGGAAAAAGAAGTCAACTTGGCTCTGCGAAAAACTAGGAAAATGAGCGTAAAGGATATTCCCCTCGAAGCTCCGCAAGGTCGCCCATGCCTGCAAAATAGCAAAAAGCAAAGTAATTGCGCGGACAATCAAACCAGACTGCTTTTGTGAAAGACTCTTAATCGCATCAACCTCCAACAAACTGAAGAGATTCCAAACAATAAAAGATATCATGTAAGGGCTGAGACCAAGAGAAAAAAGGGTCAATTCTCCTGACTTCCCTGCGGAAATACTGGCAAAAAAATTCATTATGCCATCATTGTTAGCAACCTGTGGCGTGGTACCCGGCAGGTTCAGATGGTTCCCTAGCTGAACGATGGACAGGATTAAAAGTGTTACTGAAAAGCGCTTGATTGCGCCTGAATATTCTTTCATTTTCTACTCTCTTATCTCATTTACGGCAGTTCAATATCCACAGAGCCATCTCGATTGATAAAGAGCTCTGACAAAAGCATGTTACGTGTAATATCAATCCAGAGACGCTCCATACATTCTGTGAAATAGCGATTGGCTTCTTTTTCAAACTCATGCAAAGGGCGCTGTTGTCCAAAAGTCCTACTTTGAACGACTGTTTTTAACTGCACCAAAGCATCTGCCAAATCTATCCAGAGTTGGTCTAAGGATTTAAGAATGATGAAGCGCTGATACATGTAGCCTTGATCTATATGCGGGAAATTTTCTAGAAGCTGCTGATCTTTTTCGGTGATGATGTCGTCCAACAGCTTGCGGAGTGCCTTTACACTCATCTTGTCAAATCCATCTAACCTAGATTGGTCAAAACCATAGTCTAAATTATTAAGAATAAAATCCGAAAATTCAAAGACATTTCGGTTTTTCCTTTCCGCTACAAAATTCTCTGTGGTATGTTTATAGCTCTTTAATATGACTTCCCTAAAATACGTTGGTGTACCTATCAGCACCTTGTTGCGTGTCGCATAGACGCGTTCGCGGAGGACACTAATGACATCGTCAAACTCCAGCGTTGTTTTTCTGCTGTTCACATCTTGATTTTTCTTGTTCTTCTGAGACTTTTCGATGAGGCGCTGAAACTTTTTCTTGTTTAACAATCCTTCTTGCGTTGCAACTTCATCGTCTGGTTTATTTTCCAAGTTTTTACGGAATTTTCGTACCCACTCAGGGGAACTTTCAACGACGACTTTATCTTCGAGAGAAGTATAAAAATACGAATCGCCGGGCTCTCCTTGACGTCCAGCTCGACCTCTTAACTGATTATCGATGCGATCACTAGTCATGCTCTCGGTACCCACAACCATAAGTCCGCCATTTTCCCGGCTAAAATCATCCAACTTAATATCGGTCCCCCGGCCAGCCATAGCTGTAGCTACAGTCACAGCACCACGCTGTCCTGCCTGATGAACAATTCTTTTTTCCTTAGCTGCTGTCGCCGTAGTAGCATTAAGTAAGGAATGGGGAATACGGTTATTCAGAAGTATGAGCGAATAAAGCCGAGATTTAGTGACCGAGCCCGTTGCGATTAGGACAGGACGTTCTGCTGCCACGGCTTTCTTGACCAATTCCAGCGAACTTAGCATCTTAGCTTTGTTACTCAAATAAATGATACTCTTATGATCCTTACGCTTAATCGGTCGGTGCGTCGGGATCGGCACGACGTCAATATCGTATGTGTCACGAATTTCTACTACATCTGTATAGGCAGTCCCCGTCATCCCTGAGAGCACGCGAAACATTTTAAACAAGTTCTGATAGGTGATGGAGCCCATGGATTTGGTTTCCAGAGTAATCGTCACTTCCTCTTTGGCCTCGATAGCTTGGTGCATTCCGCCTTGAAGCTTGGTTCCGACCATCTTGCGGCCATTCATCTCATCGAGGAGAAAGATTTCATCTTCTTCAACCACATAATGACGGCCAACTTCCTGAACATAGTTTGCCTTCAAGGCTAAAACTAAATGCCTGTAATGCACCTGATTTTCTTCTGACAAAATTTCTGGAAGCCCAAAGTAACGGCTGGCATGTGCAATTCCTTCCTCTGTAAACCAAACTTGCTGCTTGTCCTCTGAAATTTCATAGTCTACCTCTTCAGTTAAGCTTTTGACAAACTTATCCGCCAAATGATAAAGGTTGAATTGTAAAGTCGGTGCTCCAGAAATGATTAATGGAATTTGAGCCATATCCAAGAGTATGGCATCCAGCTCATCAATGACTACAAAATTAAAGCCTTGCAAGTACTGTTTTTCCACTTCTGTTGCCAAATTATCTAAAAGATAGTCAAAGCCCAATCCAGAGTGTGTCGTGTAGACGATATCAGACTTGTACACCGCACTACGATCCACTTCCTTATCGTACGCATTGCGCTGTACACCAACGGCTACAGAAAGTCCGAGCCAGCGGTAAACTTTGCCTACTTCTTCAGCATCGCGCCAAGCTAGATATTCATTCGCAGTGACCAAAAAATTTCCTAGACCGGTTAAACCCATAAGATACAGAGCCATTGTAGCAGTCAATGTCTTGCCTTCACCTGTCTTCATCTCAGCTACATTGCCGTGAAAAAGAACAATCGCTCCGAGCACCTGCACATCATAGGGCGCCATTCCCAAGATACGGCGGTCTGCCTCAATAGCAGTTGCATAAGCTTCTGGCAAAATTTGGGCAAGCGTTTCCCCTTTTTGAAGACGCTGCCTGAACTTCTCCGTCTGTGCCCTTAGTTCCTCGTCTGTCATGCTTTGATATTTTGGGGCTAAACCCTTAATCGTCCGAAGAATTTTAATATATTTTCTTTGCTTAAAACCTTTAAACTCAGCCATGGTTATATGTATTCCTTTCTAATTCAGAGGAAAACAAAATCAAGTGTATTTCTGATTTTTCTTCCCAAGAATGAGCATTTCTCTTAGATAACTGTGTGTTCTTGTTCTAAAAGTTTTCTATAAAATCTCATCTCATTAATAATTCTAGGGAAAGATGATTAGATGCTCTCACCCCATTTTCATATTATTCACATCTATTAACTATAACACAATTTCAATTAAATGTAATCCTTTATACATAAAGTGTTAATATACAAAATATTATAAACCAAAAATACATCAATCTGTCATAAGAAAACTTAATGGTCGCGGCAAAGAAAATCCTAGGTTTAGACAAATCTTGCTCCAAGTCAAGATGCAGCAACTTCTAGGACTCTCGCACTGAACCTAGATAATCCTCTTAAAATATCTGTGATGATACGCTTTCCAACACAAAACTACCCTTCACATCTCCGAGCCCTATATTGACAAATCTCTATCAAACTATATACTTATCTTGTCGAATCTCATCTGGGAAAAACAGAACAATTAGAAGGAGAAACCACATGAAAAAAAGATTGCTTTATTTTACAGCAACCTTACTTACACTTCTGTTCCTTAATTTTATAGTCACCCCTCACACTTTGGCGGAGACCTATCATTCTGATTTTTGCAATCATTTGGGAACCTGGAAAAACCTTATCGGTCAAGCGGACAGAAGCATTAGCCATGGACAGTTTGTGATGAGCAACCAAAAAGAAGGAGAACATTATGAAAATGTTTCCCTCATTACAGGAGCAGGTGAGCGAAGTTCTGGTGATTTACAAGTCACCTTTGCTTACAAGGGGCAAAAGAATTTCGGGCTAATTTTTAGAGCTTCAGAAAGCAGTCCTAAAAATTACCAAGCTTTTGTTTATCTCGGTAACGGAAACTGGCAATTAAGCCAGTCTACCCCTAAACAAACGATTGATATTAAAGGACCAAACTTGACTTCTGAGCAGACTTATAAGTTATTACTGCGCTACCAAGGCAGCAGTATCCAAGCCTATCTGAATGAGAAATTAATTTATGATGAGCCTCATGTAAGTTACAGAGAGGGTTCTACTATTGCTGGGGACTGGAAAGGCTACATTGGCTTAGGATTTTTTAATCCCCCCAGTCAGCTGACTGTCTTATCCATTAAGAGTGGAGATATTGGAAGTATCTCTGTCGACGTCGATCCACATGAATTTGTAAAACTGCGGAACAAATGGAAAGAGCAACTGGTCACGGAAAATTATAATCCCAATATACCTTCCCTTGTCAAGTACGTAAAATCTCTCTCTGATAATGCCAAAGTACTTTACCAAAGCATGTCCCTTAATCCTCAGCGCACCTCTCTTTGGTCTTTACAACCTGGAGAAAGTGCTTCTGCACATCTCACGCGGGAGGTTACTAACCTTTATTACTTATCCAAAGCTTATGGTACCCAAGGAACAGACTACTTTCAAGATCCGAAACTTTTAGCCGCAATCCAATCTGGTTTTGATTTTATTGTTAGTCAGAAAGGTTATGATGGCAATAAATATTATGGCAACTGGTGGGATTGGCAGATCGGCATTCCCCAGAAATTTATTGGGAGTTTGATGATTCTTGGGGATAAGATATCAGAGGAGTCTCTACAGCGTTACACCCAAGCCCTCTCTGCCTATGTTCCCAACCCCTATCAGCAGCTCTACACAAAGCCACAAGAGATATTTGTTGATCTGTCTTTTGTCCCCAACTTTTCAACTACAGGCGCAAACCGAACTGACTTAGCCTTATCTGTACTAGGTTTAGGCATCTTACAAAAGGATGAAAACAAGATAGAATGTGCTTCAAATAGCATTAAAGAAGTTTTTCAACTGGTGAGTCAAGGTGATGGCTTTTATTCCGACGGCTCCTTCATTCAGCATAACAAGATTCCTTATACAGGCGCCTATGGCAATGTCCTCATCAATGGCATCGGGCAAATCTTAGCGCTAACCCAAGGCTCCCCCTTTGAGATGGACAACCAGTCTGTTTCCAACTTTGTCAATATTGTCGAGTCCTCATTCCTCCCCTTAATTTATCAAGGAACAATGTTACCAAGTGTCAACGGCCGTTCCATATCCCGTGCTCCCAAGGACGATCAGATGGGCTGTAGCACTATGTATAACTTGCTCACTGTAGCTGCTCTGGCTCCAGTAGATGTCCAAAAGAAGTTGCAAGAAGCTGTCAAATATTGGATACAAGAAAACCCAGATTATTATTTGAACAATCCGAGAAACTATAATAGCCTACAGTTGGTTCTTTCTTTACTGGCAGATAATACCATTTCTGGACAGAAGCCTCCCTTTATTGGCACAAAAAATTTTTCCTCAATGGATCGTTTTGTTCAAAGCACTCCCAATTATCTGCTAAACTTAAGTCTCTACTCCAATCGCATTTATTCCTTTGAAGCAGGAAATGGTGAAAATAAGCACGGTTGGCATACTGGGGATGGTATGCTCTATCTCTACAACAATGACGGTGTACAGTTTGGAAGCAGTTATTGGCCTACAGTTGATCCCTATCGCCTTCCTGGGACTACGGTTGATACTGTAGCCTTGCAGGATGAAGCTTCTTACTTTACCACCATAACCTCACTTGAAACTTGGGTCGGCGGAGTAGCCTCAGAAAATCAGGCAGTCATGGGCATGTCCCTCAACAAAGAGGGCACAAAAAATAACGGTATCCTTCTCCCCATGAATCTCCGCGCAAAAAAATCATGGTTTATTTTGGATAACCAGACTATCGCTCTAGGTGCAGGCATTAGTGGCGATACTACAGCTGATATCGAAACCATTGTTGATAATCGCTTGCTCAACACTACTTATCACTATCAATTGCTGTCCAGTACAGGACTCATAAATACACGTTCTGAAAAAGAAAAAATGGACTGGCTCCTGCTACAGTCCAATCAGCAAAAGGTCTCTATCGGCTACATTTTCCCAACTGCGCAGGAGATAAGGCTGCAGTCTGAAAAGCGCACAGGAACCTACGCTGCCATCAACACCGCTTTCCCCAGTGATACCACTTATACAGGAGACTACTGGAAATTCATAATCAACCACGGAAAAAATCCCATAAATGCCAGCTATGCCTATGTCATTTTCCCTGGCGCAACGCCGGATATTCTGAAAAATTACAATAAAAACAAGGATTTAAAAATCCTCTCCAATACTGCCAGCATCCAAGCAGTACAGATGGACAAAGTAGGATATTTAGGGATTAACTTTTGGGAGAGTTCAGGCGGGACAATAGCTGGCATCACGAGTGACAAGCCCATATCTTTTATGAAACAAACTAAAGCCAAAGAAATCCTCTACACCATCTCCGATCCCACGCAATCCAACGAAACTGTCCATATTCATCTGCCCCAAACTTCCCAGAACATTCTCTCCATGAGTGAGGGCATATCCTTTGATGAGGTTACACACAGCTTTATCGTTGATTTTTCAGGCAGTGCAGGACAGGCAAAACAAATTGTTTTAGGTTCATATTAGGGTAAACCCTCGAGGTATATTTTCTTTGATTTTGGAGACGAAAAAATGGGAGACGCTGTTTTTTATGTGGTGAATTTCTCTAAGCCGAGGACTTTTTATTGGTTTTTAGGGTATAAAGACAAGGCTTCTTTTTGAGATTCCTTGTTCGTATTCATTTTTATTGGTTTGTTTATTGGTGGATAATCAATGCGGGACGGATAGCATCATTACCTAGACGTTCACCATTTGCTATCCAATTCCTTAATTCCCCATCTGGTCCTATTGCTACCATAGAATTACCAACATGCGGCGTTCGAAGGTGATGAACCCCAGGATTAGCTGCTCTTCGTGATGCCATATTCGGAAAAGCCTTTCCTTCCCCTGATAAACGTTGCACATCTGCTAGAGAAAGTCCAAAAGCCCGCTTCGTCCCTCCTGAAACTACTTTAGTTATATCTGCTGCAACATCTGGTCTTAGTTCGCCGTCAAGTATCCACCCGCTAATACCATCTACCCACTCAGCTTGATTAAATAAAACTTGATGATTACCTCTGACAAACTCAGTTGCAACAGGAGCCACAATATCTCGGGTTTCTTGCCTGAGATCCCTGTACCATGTTGCTACTACTCCCTCTATAGATTGACCCGCTGCACTGATATGTGTTATTCTATGATTCCTAATAATCAGATGATTTCCGTCCTCCATATTCTCAAGATAGCGATACTGCTCCCCAGCCATAGTAAAGATACGTCCCGGATACATGGCGCTGAATCTAAACTCATCGGGATGACTGTCCTCATCATAAGCTGGATTTTCAAAGTTATCATCCACTGCATTATTACGAATACCACGAAGCAGACGTTCTACCTCTCCACTTTCTGGCTCATTTTCAAAGTCGCGGTCTGGCGTAATCAATTGACTGTCCACATGGATAGCGTAGTAATAAGAACCACGAATATCATGTGCTATCTCTGTCATCACCGCTGCATCAAGTAGGTAAGAACTGGTTTCTCCCTCCTGCAGTTGACTGGCCCAGTAAGCCCAACCTGTCTCATGGTCGATTACCCAGAAGTCGCCGATTTTATGCTCATTGGGTAAAGCAGACCATTGCTGAAGTGTAAGTGGGGCACGGTCTTGTGCTAAATTTTGCGCTGTTGTACGTTCAACGCCTTCAAGGGCACCGGGCCAGATTGTACTTGTTGGGCCTTGACCATTTGTATAGCTCTCTCCTTCTTGCCAGTAGGCATCCTCACCCGTACCCGGATGAGTGGCTCCATCTGTGCTTCCATCTGTAGCGCCAGTTCCAGCGATATAGTCCCGTGCATGGCCTGCTGCAGCCGTCATCAGGTCGTTCTCCACATGGTTGAAGGTGGGCAAGTACCAAGGTGCATATTCTCCTTCACGAGTCCAACCAAAGGTCAAGTTGGCATATTGGTTAAAATAAGCAGAGTCCCCTACACGGGTAGTGAGCGTGTTTCCTTCTGGAATGTAGGTGGTCCAAGTTTCAATTGCTTCCCGCTCAGTATTGGGCACTACAGGTGTAAACTCTGTTTCTCCTCTGCCTCGAATTTCCATAAACTCAGACAGACGAATCCTAGCCATGATAGGTTCTTCTCCATAGTTTTCGACAAAGACGTCCTTGTTTTCCGTGTCACGGTTATAGTAATCATGAACACGACCACCAACTTCGAATGCATTATCTCTTAGGCGGTCGTTAATGGCGCGTTGGTTGAAGGCGGTAAAGGCGAATGTCCCTGCAATCAGCAGAAGGAGTGTGAACAGAACTAGGGCAATCCCCAGTTTTCTCTTGTTTTTTACGTGCATTTTGTTTTTCCTCTTTTTTTTAGTTTTTTCGGTTGGAAGTGATGTTGAATAGGAGTACTCTCAGGTATATGACCAGCAGCACACGGCAAAAAACGTCCCAGTTATCCGGAACGTTTTGGTGCATGGAGAAAAGAGCGGCAATCTACCGCTTGTTTATGTGCTGTGCTGTGCTGTGCTGTGCTGTGCTGTGCTGTGCTGTGCTGTGCTGTCTGATTATAGAGCATGGCTTTTTCCTCGTCAAGTATATTGTACACATTAAGTAACACAATATACATATTATATAATGTTATTGTAATCTTTTTCTTACCAAATTCAAAATGATTTCCTTTGTGATGAAGCTATTTTTCATATTCTTATAAAATAGTATGCCGTCATTTATATTTTGAGCAAAAAAAAAGAGCACATAAGCTCCATACTTAGTGCTGCTACCGTCAGGTCCTGACACGCTTCGTAAGAAACTTATTGCTCCGAAAGTTATTATAACATATTTCTGCTTCTTTTGACAAGTCGTGCTATTTTTATCTTCGCCTATAAGGCTCTCTTTCACTTCTTCCCTTTATAAGCCTGCACTGCCTCGTTATAATCCTCTTTCATTCTTGGAAATTGTTTTTTAATAGCCTGAGCAGCAACAAAATAAAAAGCAATAACTAAAATCAATAGTGCAAAGTTTATCAAAGAGAGAATCGCTGCAGTTAAGTTTACTTCAGGATGAGCAATGAGACTCATAACGTAAAAAACAGACAAGACGTTATAAACATAGTAAAGAATAGGTGCAACATGACAAATTTTAGGCGCTTGAATTTTTTTGTAATTGACGTGCGTAATAATAGCAAAGACGAAGATAATCATTCCAGCTGCATTAACCGTAAAGCCCAAAAAAACTGCGATAAATAATACAATCAGGGCAACTGGAATACTGATACTGTTGAGCCATGCGCGATAGGGAGCCGTTTTTTCTTTGTAATCTTGTTTTGTTATTTTTTCTATTTCCATAATTTCATCCTTAATTTCTAATATTTTATATTTTCTCAAAAGCTACTTTTTTCTTCTCTTTTGGAAGAAAGTTTGCATGATATCTGCGCATTCTGTTTCTAAAACACCGCCTTGGACGGCCACTCTATGGTTGAGACGTGTATCTTCCAAAATCTGATACAAACTCACTGCGGCCCCAAATTTTGGATTCGTCGCGCCAAAGTAAACTTCTGGTATACGCGCTAAACCGATTGCTCCGGCACACATAACACATGGTTCAATAGTGACAAATAAAGCACAGTCTAACAAGCGCCAGTTTCCCACAACTTCGTTGGCAGCTTCAATCGCACAGATTTCCGCATGGTGGGTTGCTCGTCCATCAAGTTCACGCCGATTAAAAGCTCGGGCGATTATTTCTCCTTCGCGCACAATAACTACACCAATGGGTACTTCTTCATTTGCTGCTGCCTTCTCAGCTTCAAGCAGCGCTTGTCCCATAAAATATTCTTTTTCTTCCTGAGTAAATGTCATTCTACCGTCCATTTCATATGCGGTTGAGCTAAGTCTACCGGAAGATTTCCTGCTGCTTCCTGTGCCTCGTCTCGTAAAACATGTAAATCCCCAACCTGCGGCAAATGTGTGAGAATTAATTTTTTCACATTGGCTTGTGCAGCAATTTCCCCTGCCTCTACACTGGACAAGTGATTAGGCATGTGGGAGTATTTGGTATAGTGCTCTTTGAAAAAATAAACATCAGCAAGCAAAATATTCGCATCTTTTGAAAAATCGACAAGTTCTGAAAAATAGCCTGTGTCGCCTGTGTAAACCAAAACTTGTCCTGTTTCTCTCTCAACGATACGCATGGCATAACAAGTAACAGGATGCACTGTTTTTAAGAACTGAATATCAAAAGGACCGACAGTGCTACCGTTTTTGATGTCATAAGCAATACCTTGGCTGACATTTTCCAAAGATAATTTTGCAAATTCGTGTTCATTCTCTTGATGCCCATAAATAGGCAAAATTTCAGGTTTCACCGTTTGCAGCTGACGGTACTGACGCAAGACGCCTAGGTCTGCAATGTGGTCTTCATGATAGTGGCTCAAGATGATTGCATCCAAATCATTGGGCGAAAGTTCATGTTCAAGTTCCGTCACGGCACGTGAACCTGCATCTAATAAAAGATTAAATCCCTCCTCACTTTGCAACAAATAAGAAGTTGTGCCGGCATCACGTGTGGGATAGCCGCCCCATACACCAAGTGCTGTCAGTTTCATATTTTCTCCTCTCTTTCAAACCTCAACATAAGGTAAACAATGATTAAAAATGTACTTGATACAAGTAACGTCCAGTTTCCAAAGATATCTGCACTATAGGTCCCTAATATCGTACCCAAGAAGAAAGAGGCCACCAGACTTGCAAATACCCGAAAATTTTGTAAATAATGCTGTTCATGTGTCAAACTATACTGTGTTAAGTTAACCATGGTAGCTTTTAAATTCCCAGTCATCATAATACTTCCATAGGGCAGTCCCCTTGTTTTACTAAATGTGTCATGCTGAATAGCCATAAAAAACGACAAAAAACCAACAAAAATAGACACCGGTAACTTTAAAAAGGTCACATAAAGCAATGTGAAAAGGGTTACCCCAGACCACTGCAGCAAAAGAAGATAGAGTGTATCTGGCTTATACTTTTTTCTCAGATAATAAGAATAAATATTTTTAAAAATGACACCACAAGAAAAAAAGAGCACAGGAATCATAAAGTCAAGCACACGTATAAAGTTACCTTTTGCCAAATAAACAGCCGCCTGAATCATGTTCCCCGTCTGCATCCCTATAAAACGCCCGCTAAAGTGGAAAAAGGAAAAAGCATCCATAAATCCCGCATTCATCGCTAAAATGGAAGCAACTCTTAATCTTTCTCTCATTTCGATGTTCATAGTATTCATTATAGCACATTCTGAAAGGCAAGGTTCACTATAGCTTAGTCAAGCAGTTGGAAATTCCTAGTTTAATACAACATAAGCTATGACGTAATCATCTTTTTTAGATAACACTATATTTTAGGGCCTTATGAAAAAATAGAGCTTTTGCCTAAAATCAGTCAAGCTCCTATTTTATCCTAATATTTTTGTCCTTAGCCTCATTTTTAAAGGCGTTCTACCGCCTGCTTCTGCTCTTCAATAACTTCTGCCCCTTATCCTCCACAGTTGCTAAGTAGAAGCCTTCATTCAAGAACAGCTTCCTCTCCTGATGTATAGATTACTTTTACTTTTTCATCTGTACTTCCCATTTTCAAGCCTTTACCACTGTGGAAGCCAAAACTTCCTATTATTACCGAATTCCCTCTGATAACAGTTCCATCGGTTTCTTCTATATCAAAGTCAACATTTTTAATCCCAGGGGATGACTCATAAAGAGCTGTAAACGTAATTTTTTTAATGTCTTTCACCTTATCTTTTATCTCAATTGCTGTCTGTTTCTCTAATTCTATACGGTCATGTTCTTTACTTTTCATATACAGTGTTTCTCCAATAGCTAATGCTAAAATAACAAACAATGCAACGATTATTCCTACTGCCATTCTCTTTTTCTGTTTCGACATCTTTTGTTCCTTTGTAAAAAAAGTAGCCGCTTGGACTACAGGTTATTTCGATGAGACTCCCAAACCGTGAACTCTTATGCCCACCTTCTGCGGCCATGTCCACATATTTTTTCTTCAGTTACTGATTAATACTTTCTAGCACTTCTTCGAACGTTTGAATATTTTGATAGAGTGGCTTCTGCTGTTCTAAGTAAGTTTGGAACTCTTGACTTCTTCACCCTCTGCGAGTGTAGTTGCCATTGAATTTACAAGTTGAAGTACTTATTGTTTAAATTCTTCAAGCATGACACAAAGTGCTGGCCTTTTCATTCTCTGCAAGAAAAAATAAGAATGCTGATTTTTTCTTAATTTTATTTTATCAATCTCCCCCGTCATTGTCAAAGGTATAACAGACATCCTCTAGGTGGAAGATGATTTTTACATTTATTTTGTCTTCTCAACAGATGCAATGTAAGAAAAAGTCCATAAAAAATAAGCTCTGATTCAAACAGAACTTATTCTAATTTTTTTAATCTGCAGCCAAAGCCTCGATTGTATTTAAACGTGCAGCACGCGCAGCAGGAGCAAAGCTTGAAAGTAAAGCAATGATTACCGCAATGATAACTGCAAAGACAATATGCCCTAAAGTGATTTGAACAATATTTCCACCAACTAAACTGTGGAGTGCTTTATTGATAATTCCTTGACCAGCATAGGCAAAAGCAATAGCAATTCCCGCTGATGCCAATCCAAGGATAACACTTTCTGCAGTAAACATCCGTGACACATCCTTACGACGACCACCTAATGCGCGAAGCACACCGATTTCTTTTGTACGTTCAGCAACAGACATGTAAGTCGTCACCACAATCATAAAGATTGACACAATCAAGCTGATACCAGCAATTGCTGCTAAAACGGTCGAAACGATACCTGTGATATTTGTAATTGTATCAAGCATACTGCCGATATTAGCTGAAGCGAACACCAGTTTATCATTATCTTTGATAGCATTGATTTTGTTGCTCACTTCTTTAACATGATCGGTTTCGGTAACAGTGACATAGACTGTATTTGGCATTGCTTCTACGTTGTTTGCTTTGAGCATTGTTTCTAAAGCTTCCACAGAAGTTATCACCCCAGAAACTGGAATTTCTTGCAAAATACCCGAAATTTCCATTTCTTGTGTAATGGTCACTGGGCTATTGTTTTCATCTAAAGTTTGGAAGCTGACTTTCACGTTTTTTCCAATCACTGCATTCCAGTCCTTGGCCTCATAGGCTTTTGGATCAAATTTCTTCATGTCTAATTCAGAAATAACAATCTGATTTCCTTTAGGTTTTGAACCAGCCTGTAAACTTGAAGACTGAATCATCGGCGTCCATGACATGATGGTTTGGCTTCTTGCCGTCTGACCACCGTAATCTAAACTAACAACGCCTACTTTTGTGATTCCTTCATTTACTTCTTTGACATTATCCAAGGCTTTTAATTTGCTGATATTATCTTCTGAGATACTGAGCATTGCTTGCTGCGCCATCGAAAAAGCTTCGTTAGTGTCCTCACCTTGATTGTTTATCGGATCGCGTTTAACGACAGAGATAATATTAGGATTGGCCAGACTTGTCACCTGATCATTCATATACTTTGTTGCCCCGGTACCTAGGCCAAGAAAGAAAATAACGGAAAAGAGGCCTATAGCTGTTCCCAGCGCAATGAGAAGATTTATTTTCCAAGTATTTGTAAAATGTTTGAAAGCAGTCTTAACCACATCTCCATACGAGAGGGCTTTGGTCTGGAAAGGCTTTATCTCATGAGGTACAGGATAAGCTGGTTTAGCACGCTCATCCCCAGTAATCTGACCGTCTGCTAGACGAATAGTACGTGTACCATAATCCGCAACTTCTTGCGAGTGAGTCACGACAATGACTGTTTTACCAGATTGTGCAATTTGACGGAGAAGTGCCAAAACTTCTTTGGTATTCTGCGAGTCAAGAGCTCCTGTAGGTTCATCTGCAAGAATGATTTCCGGATCACTAGCTAAAGCACGAGCAATGGCTACACGCTGCTTTTGCCCACCCGAAAGTTGAGCTGGCTTTTTCTTACGGTGTTCATAAAGTCCAACTTGTTTTGTCAGCTCAAGCGCACGTTCCATACGTTCTTTTTCAGACAAACTTGTCATTTTTAAGCTAATCAAAATATTATCAAGAACGCTCAAATAATTAATCAAGTTAAAAGATTGGAAAATAAAGCCGATAGTATCACGACGGTAGGCATCCATGTCTTTTTCTTTTTTCGTCTTTTGTGCCACACCATCAATGACAACATCACCGTCATATTCTCGGTCAAGTCCACCGATGATATTCATCAGCGTTGACTTCCCACCTCCAGACTCTCCGAGTAGACTCACAAAGTCTCCACGTTCAAACTCAAGATTAATTCCTTTAAGAACTGGAAACTCTTCTTTGCCTAGAAAATACGATTTTCTAATATTTTTTAATTCTAATACTGGCATAATTTCTTCTTTCTAAAATAAAGATATATCCATTATACCTTAAATATATCAACTGAGCTTAGGACCTAAGACTGATTTCCCCTCTTTTAAAAATCATCCCAGTTTTCTGATCTTTTATTTCGTGGCTGATAAGGGAAGTTCCATGGCTTATGCGCTTCTCTCATATGATGGCACATTTCTTTTCTCATTTTTTCTTCCATTTCTCTTCCCATATGGTGTATCATACGAGGATCAAAGTTGTCAGGTCGCATACCTGCAAGGTGAAAATCAATTTCTTCCTCTCCCTTGATGCTTTCTTCCAACTTTTCTAAGATGCGAATGAATGTCACTTGTTCTTCTTTGGTCAAATGACCAAAAATCCCTTCCGACAAGTCATCTTGACTTTCCTTATAGTCAACTTGGGCTTGTTTGCCTTCTTCCGTCAAGAATACACGACTCACGCGCTTGTCATTTTCATCTGTCACACGTTTGACCAGACCACGCTGTTCTAAACTTTTTACTTGAGCTGTGACACTTGAAGGCCGAATATCAAGGAGTTCTGCAATTTCTGCATTGGTTAATCCATCTGTTTTCCAAAGCTCAACAAGTAAACCTTGAGCACCCATACGAGGCTTCCTCTCCCCAAGCTTGCTTGACATTCTTTCCCTATGCAAAGCCATGATAAGTTGTGGGTTATGTAGTAATTTTGAAAATAGGCTGAGTAATTTATTCGTTTCTGCTGACATCATCTTCCCCTTTCTTTATTTAGTTTCTTTTTAAAAGAAGCTAACGAAATATATTTTAAAGTATTTATTTCGCTTTGTCAACAAAAAAACTAAAGACTTTTCAAAAGTCATTAGTTCCTAAATCCATCTGATAAAGTTTTCGGAAGTCTTCATCGTTTTGTAGCAAGTGTTTAGGCTGGTCATCCAGTTTTATTTTCCCATTTTCCAAAAAAATGACCCGATCCATATGTTGCACCCCAAGCAGATGATGAGTGATAAAGATAATGGTCTTGTCTTTCAACCGTTCAAAGAAAAGCCGCAACAGTTGATTTTCAGTAATAGGATCTAGAGAAACTGTTGGCTCATCAAGAATAACCATATCCACATCTGAAAGTAAGATACGTGCTAAGGCCAAACGCTGCCGTTCCCCTCCTGAAAAGCGTTGTCCCGCCTCATCCACAAGTTCATCAAGCTGTTCAGGGAGCGAAGCAACCATTTTTTTCAAGCCAACAAGTTCCAAAGCCTTCCAAATTTCTTCGTCACTCGCATCCAAACGTGCTAAGCTGAGATTTGAACGAATACTGGCATTGAAAATATAAGGGCTTTGGTTAATCACGCCGATTTTTTCTTCCACATTATTTGCATAAGCTGGCTCTACACCTGACAAATCAAGACGCCCTTTTTGAGCAATCAAATCTCCCCGAATAAGGCCAGCAAGTGTTGATTTCCCAACACCTGAACGCCCTAAAATCGCCACATGCTCTCCTTTTTTAATGTGTAAATTTAAGTCTTCAAAAATCTTTTTCTCACCGAAAGAAAAACTTAGATTTGAAATTTGTAAATTTGTATCTAAAATTCTTTCCTGACGAACATCTTCTTTGACATCAGGCAAATCATTGAGACGTTGAACAGAATCACCATAACGCTGTGTCTCTACCACTGCATCTGACAAAGGAGCAAAAGCATCAAATAAAGGAAAGGCTGCCAAAGAAACAGCTGCAATATAATTAGGAGCGTCTCCTGTTCGCAAGCTTGTGCCCGACCAGACAATCAGATAGACAATAAGAAGGGCAAAGATAAGCTGTAAGACAAGATTACGTTTGCGAACATAACTCAATAACTTCTCTTGAATCTGACGCGTTGCTTTTTCTGAGCTTTGATAATCAAACAAGAAGTCTTCTTTTCTTCCTGATAAAACCCAGTCTTGTAAGCCCAAAACATCATCTGTCAAATCTGAAAAGAGTTTGTTTCGATAATTTTTCAAGTCCCGATCATATTTAGCAGAAACTTTAAGTGAAACATAAGGTAAAACAATAACCATGAGACCCAAGAAAAAGGCAACCGTCAAAGCCAATGCTAGCGAAAAAACACCAGAAGAAAGGATGAGGGCGACAGATAGAGAGCCCACAATCATCAGGGGAAAGAGTGTCCGTAAGAATAAATCTTGGATGTTGGCAATGTCTTCATTGAGCAAGCCTAGGAGCTCTCCTAATTTGTAGCGCTCAGACAGACCAATGGCTGACTTTTCCAGTCTTAGATAGAGTTTGCGCCGAAGGTTACTGGTGATGCGTAATATCCAGTTGTGCGATGTTAAACGTTCGATATAACGTACGACAGGACGCGAAATACCAAACACACGCACCATCAGAACGGGTACATAAATGATTAAAATATTTTCTGGTTTAGTTGCTGACTTTGAAATCACGTAACCTGCCGAAAACATGAGCAGACCGGCACAAAGCATCGTTATGGTTCCAAGAACTACTGCTAAAACCATCCCAAAACGATATTTACGCAAAAAGGGGGTAATCCAGTCATTATTGAAAAGAATTTTTTTCATTTTTTCTCCATTGTTTTTACAATTAAATCGTTTTGCCTCTCATTTCACGTAAAAGCTCTTGATAATAAGTGTTGCTAGCTAAGAGCTCCTGATGTGAACCGGCTGCTTCTAACCTGCCTTCGTTCAAGACAAGGACCAAATCCATCTGAGGCAACCAATGTAAGCGGTGCGTAGCCAAAAATACGAGCTTTCCTTCAAAAAGAGGCAAGATACTTTCTTTTACCTCTAGTTCTGTTTCCACATCTAGATGGGCTGTAGGCTCATCTAGGAAAAGGATATTTCTATTCTTGGATAAGAAAGCCCGTGCCAAGGCCACACGCTGCATCTGTCCGCCAGATAATGTCCGTCCTCCGGCACCAATATTTCCCTCTAAACCTACCTCTTCTACCAAATCTTTTAAACCTGCCAACTCTGCTGCGTGAACAATTTCTTCATCTGAGGCCTTAGGCTGGTAAAAGGCTAAGTTCTCTCGCAAGGAGCCTGCGAAAATGTAAGTGTTTTGCGGAATGAATTGCAGGGACTGGCGGAAGTTTTTATCATTAAGTGAATCCAGAACATGTGTATCGAGCTGTATCTCGCCGGAACTTGGTTTCAAAAATCCTGAAAGTAGACTTAAAAGTGTGGATTTTCCTGAACCAGACTCACCCACAATGGCCACTTTTTTGAAGCCTTGGATGGCTATGTTGATGTCCCTTACACCGCGCCCTGTTTCAAAAACTTTGCTCAGGTTGTTCAGAACTAATCGAGAATCTTCACTCCATCGAATAGGTTCTGGCAGAGCTTTTGTTAAATGATCTTCAGCCTTTAAAACTTCATTGACACTGGCATAAGCGTTTTTTCCATTCAAAGTTGCGTGATAATCTGAAGCAAAATCTCGTAGTGGTAAAAAGTATTCCGGTGCTAAAATTAAGGCTGCAAGTGCTGGAAATAAAAGGATGGAACCCTCCATTAAGCGAAGACCTAAAAAAAGAGCCACTGTAGCTACAGATAAAGTAGCAAAGAAATCTAAGGCAAACGTGGACAATATAGCCACACGCAAGGTCGCCATTGTTGCCTTACGGAAACGTTCAGAAGTCTGATAAATTGACTGTGCATATGTCTTAGACAGTCCAAAGTATTTCAAGGTCGAAATCCCACGAAGCGAGTCCAAGAAGTGATTGGATAAAACTTGAAAGCTTTTGTACTGTTTATTCGCTTGACCCTGTGCAGCATACCCTAATAAAATCATAAAGATAATGGCAAAAGGAAAAGCAATAGCCAACACAAGGGCAGTCTGACCGTCTAAAAAGGCAATAGCTACCAATAAGAGAACAGGGACAATCATCATATTCAAAACTTTGGAAAGAACCAACTTGATGTACATTTCCACCTCATCAATCCCTGAAATAACTGTTGAAGTAAGGTTCCCCGTCCCCATTTCTCTTGATAGAGTCGGCCCTAGATTGAAAGCTTTCGCAAGAACCTGATTCCGCATATTTGCAGCTAAACGATAGGAAACTCTGTCCAACATATATTGCCGCAGAAAATTAACAAGCTCTCGCCCAAAAAAGCTAAAGAAAAACCCAACAATATAAGGCAAAACTTGTCTCACTTCTTGCCCCTGCCATAGCCCTGTTATCGCTTGAGACAAGAACAAAGCCTGTCCTAAAATACATAGGGCTTGAAGTAGGGCAAGTCCTCCAAGAGCGGGAAGAATCTTACGTACTCCTGGAAGAGTAAATAGAGTTCTATCAATCATTTAAATTACCTATTTCTTATTCTTTTGATAACTTTTATTATATCAAAATATAGGTCTTATACCTTTGAAACTGCTTATAAATTCTTTATTTTTCAGAAACAAAATGCAACCCAAGTGTCAACAAGATAAAGAGCTGTCAAATAGTTTTATTCTAACATGTATTATACTTGAAAAAGCAAGAAAAAAAGCTCCTTTTAGAAAAGGAACCTTAATATCAGTTACTCGCTGATGCGCTTTTTGAACACGTGATAAGTCCAAGCCATGTAAGCAAGAACGAATGGCAAGATTGCCATTGTAATAATGGACATTGTCGTCAAAGTATAGTGTGTTGAGCTTGCATCCTTAATCAAGATACTATAGGCTGGATTTTCAGCAATCATTACACGTGGGAATAAGCCTTGGAAAAGCAAAGCAACCAGTGCAAGGAAAGTCAAACCAGACGATAAGAATGCTGCCATTTCACGTTTTTTAGCTACGGAAAGATGTGCTAAAACAGTTAAAAGAACAATAACTGCCAGCAAGACAATAGTCAATACCGCATGTTTTTCAACAAAATCTGTATATAGAGCAAGCAAGATTGCAAAGACAACTTCACCTGCATAGAGGAGAAAATAAAGTTTATTCGCCCACTCATTTGCACGCTGGCGCATGCTTCCATCTGTTTTCAAAGCAATGTAGTTCAAACCATGCAAGAAGCTCATCAAAGCTACCGCAACACCTCCAACCAGAGAAAGAGGATTGACATAATTTATGAAGTTGGCATAGACATCACCACGTGCATCCATAGGAACGCCTTGAATCATACTGGTAAACATCAAGCCAAACAAGAATGGAATAGCAAAACTTGTCACCCCTAAAATAATTTCCCAAGCACGTTCTCCTTTTTCAGTCTCACTGCGGTGACGAAACTCGAAAGTCACACCACGCAAAATTAGACAAACAAGTATCAGCAAAAGAATATTGTAGTAACCTGAGAAAAGGGAAGCATACCAGTAAGGAAAGCTGGCAAACATCGCACCACCAGCTGTCAAAAGCCAAACTTCGTTCATATCCCAGAAAGGACCAATTGTAGCGATGGCTTGATTGACTTCACGCTTATTGCGCGCCAAGGTTAAGACACTCATTCCCACACCAAAGTCGAAGCCCTCGAGAAAGAAGAATCCCCCGAAGAGCACTGCAATTAAAATAAACCAAAATAATTGTAATCCGCTCATCTCAAAGCCCCCCTTCTTGTTCAGTTTTTATCTTTTTTCCACCGAGACTTTCTCTACTAAACGGGTCTAAATCTACATAAGCAGTTTCTGCCTTATATGCACTATTGCGCATGATGCGGCGACTGAAAAGAATCATAATCGCACCCAGAACACAGAAAAGTACAAAGTAAACAATATTTGAGAAAAGCAAACTTCCTGCTGAAACATTCGGAGAAACAGATTCTTTAATCGTAAAGAGACCATAAACCGTCCAAGGGTAGCGTCCAAGCTCAGTGACCAACCAGCCACAGGTCATAGCTACAAAAGGAAGGAACATTGACCAACCATAAAGGCGCATCATTCCTGGTTTTTCAAACATCCAAGGTTTCTTGCGACGTGTCCAGAAGAGACCTAGAGCTGAGATAAGCATAAAGTACATGCTCAAGCCAGCCATGATACGGAAGGTGTAGAAGAGAACCGTAACTGGTGGATAGTAATTCTGATGATCCCCATATTTGGCTTCCAACTCCTTGTTGATTTGATTCATCCCTTCAACTGAACCAGAAGGACGGTGGTAGGTCAGAATTGATAGCATGTAAGGAATGCGTATACCAAAGACCGATTTGTGCTCAGCTTCGTTAAAGAACGCGACCATATCCCAGGCTGCTGGATCCTCTGTCGTTTCATAAACACCTTCTGTCGCTGAGAATTTCATCGGCTGAGAGTTTTTAACTTCCAACATTTGTTGATCACCTGCAACAAAATTGCCCAGTGCACCAATCAAAGCTACCCAAAGTCCTAAACGTAAAACTGGTTTAAATAAATCCACTTCTCGCTTTTTCAAGATTTGGAAGGCGGAGATACCTGCAACCGCAAAACCACCTGTTAGAAAAGCTCCTGTGATAATATGTGTAAATTCCAACATTGTTTGAGGGTTAGTCAATAAGGCTGAGAAACTCGTCAAAGTTGCGCGGCCATCAATGACTTCATATCCCACTGGATTTTGCATGAAACTGTTCGCTGCAAGAATCCAAAGTGATGAAATCCATGTTCCAACCATTACCAAGCCAAGTGTAGTTAAATGCAGTTTTTTACCTAAGCGATCCCAGCCAAACATCCAGACACCTAAAAAGGTTGATTCCATGAAGAAAGCCAGCAAGGCTTCAACGGCAAGTGGCGCACCAAAGATATCTCCAACAAAACGAGAATAGTCCGACCAGTTCATACCAAACTGGAATTCTTGGATAATCCCTGTAACAACACCTACAGCAAAAGACAATAGCATGATTGTACCAAAGAACTTGGTACGTGTTTTCCATTTCTCATCACCCGTTTTAACATACACTGCCTCCATAATAAAAGTCATCGCTGTTAACCCAATTGAAAGGGGAACGAAGAAAAAATGGAAGATTGTGGTCATGCCAAACTGAAAACGTGCGAGAGTTTCAATTGTAAACATAAAGCCTCCTATTGCTCGAAAAAAAGTAAAAAGCACAGAATTCCCGAGACTAACAAAAATTAAATTATAACTTATTTTAACATTATGAAAGCGGATAGAAAAGAAATTTGTTTCTAAATTTAAGTTTCGGAAAGATTACAATTCCATGTCATCCTCTAGCACCCTTCAGTTCTCGGCCTTCTTTTTAACTTCAACTCAAAATACTAAACACCTGCATCTTATCCCCTCTATCACAAAAATTACGGAAATAGAAACAAAAATTTCGATAGGATTTTTATAAATGTTATTAATCAAGTTAGTGGATGCATCAAAATAGAGCAGATATTCAAATAAAATCGCCAATGCTCACCTCATAACATTTTTCTCAACCTTCTGGGTTACAGAGTACCATTCACCCTTGCTACTTTCGTTGGTATTCTCAGTTTCTTTACCTCTTTGGTAATGGAGGCCTTCTATTTCATACAAACATTAATTTGGGACGATCCTATTGAGGGATTTCCTACTCTGGTTATTATTGTCCTGCTACTTGGTGGCCTACAACTGCTGTCTCTTGGGATTATCGGAAAATATATCGCCAAAATTTTTCTCGAAACCAAGAAGCGGCCTAACTATATCATCAAGGAAAGCAACATAAAGAGCCCTCATATGAGGGCTCTTTATGTCACTTTCTTTAAATCTTATTTTTTACTTTTACAATCTTAAAATCTTGACCCGATTTTGCAGAAAGGACACACTTATCCAAGTAACTTTTAAGCAAATCCCTAAACTCTACTTTCTGTAAAAAATGAATGGCTTCAAAATCAATCGTCACTTCTACTTCTGTAGGATTTACCATATAAACAAATGCTTCAGATTCCGTATAACGCAAAATTCCCAAGACATCCTCATGATAAAAAGGAACAAATTTCCCACGATAAAGTGATTTTTCTGTACGTCGCTTTGCTATCCATTCTTGATAGAGAGTATGTGTTGGGGCATGGATATTTTTCCACGGAAAATACTTTCGATTTTTAGGATCTTTACGCCCTGTGAGTCCTGCTTCATCTCCATAGTAAACACAGGGCACTCCCGGTAGGGTAAAGAGCATCCCTACAGCCAAATCATTAGCCTCATCACCTACCATGGTTAAGATACGCTCTGTATCATGTGTTCCAAAATTATTCAAATTATTATAAAAAATATCTTGTGGGTAATTTTCATTGAGAACCATCATCTGGTAGGCAATGTCTTGGGCGCTTCGAGTAGAGGTGAGATAAGCAATAATCATTTCTCGAAAAGGATAATTCATAACGCCATGCAAGCTATGACCTAAGATATAGTCTCGACGCTTGCCATAAGAAATTTTGTTCGAAGCATCTTCCCAAACTTCTCCAATGAGAACTGTATCAGGATAGCGCGACAGGTTCTTGCGGATACCTCGGATAAAACTATCCGGTAACTCATCTGCTACATCTAAACGCCAACCATCGACTCCCAGCTGATTCCACTTCGCGAGGACAGAGTCGGTTTCACCATAGATAAAGTTTCGAAATGAAGGATTGTCTTTATCAACTTCCGGTAAGTCCTTGATGCCCCACCAAGACTTATAATCCATAGGATATTCCGTAAACTTGAACCAGTCCATATAAGGGCTATCTATACTTTTAGCAGCTCCAACATCACTGCCATATTGACCTGATAGATTAAAATAGCGCGAATTTTTTCCTACATGTGAGAAAACACCATCTAAAATAATATGCATATCTTCTTTGTGTAACAGGTCAACCAGCTCTTGAAAATCTTCTTCTGTGCCCAACATACTATCTATCTGAAGATAATCATTAGTGTCATAGCGGTGATTACTGCTCGCTGAAAAAATGGGATTAAGATAGAGGGCTGTAATTCCAAGTGCCTTAAGATAAGGTATCTTTTCAATAATACCACGAAGGTTGCCTCCAAAAAAATCCCAACGGATGACATCTCCCTTTTCATCTCTAATATAAAGAGGGGTATCTTCCTTTGTTGCATATATAAAAGAGTTAGGTTTGGGATGATTAATTTTCCCATCGGAGTTACCATTGTGAAAGCGATCCGGGAAAATTTGGTAAAAGACTGCCTGACGATACCACTCCGGTGCTGCATCTTCTGCTGAAAAGACCGTCGCTTGATAAGGGCGAACGTCATTTTCATTCATATAAAGTACACCCTCGCCTCCAAGACCACTGCAGCCATAGTAAAACTTTTTAATCCCCCAATCTGTTGGCTCATTGATTTCAAAATAATAATAATAAAGTCCTTGTCCGACATCAAACTTCACCGAGGAACTAAAAAGTCCCCGGTCCAGCTTTTGCATATCGAACTCCGAGCGGGCACCAAAATCACGCCGAATGATAAACTTAACCGTGACATTTTCTTTATCCGTCTTGAGATTAACCTTCATAATCTGTCCAACCTGGATAGCGCCAAAAGGCCGCTTAAAATCTGAATCCCAAGAATTATAATAATACACTCTTTCCCCTTTCCATTTGCTTCTTGAAAGTCAAGCTGTCTTAAAGTCATTTTATCCCATTAAAACATGAGCAAAAAAGGAAAGACAAGCTTCTTTCCCTTGCTTAACAATCAGACTTCCTCACTTTTTTCTTCAATGAACCAGATATCTTTCGCATACTGACGAATCGTACGATCTGATGAAAAGATACCCGATGTCGCGATATTCATCAAGCTTGCTTGTGCCCAAGCTCTTTGGTCGCGATAGAGATTTTCAAGATCTTTTTGAGCACGCACGTAATCGTTAAAATCACGCAGAAGGAAATATTCGTCATTGAAGGCAGTGAGGGACTCAAATATTTCCGGACCTTCATTCGTGATGTTTGGAATAGTGCCATCGATAAAGGCATTTAAAATGCGATGAACGACTGGATTTTGCTCATAGATATCACGCGCATTATAGTTTCCATTCTTATAGTATTCGTAAACTTCATCTTTTGTAAGCCCAAAAATAAAGATATTTTCATCTCCACAAGCTTCTTTAATCTCAATATTTGCGCCGTCTAATGTTGCCATAGTCAAGGCACCATTGAGCATGAACTTCATATTTGAGGTTCCAGAGGCTTCTTTGGAAGCTAGGGAAATCTGTTCGCCGACATCAGCTGCTGGGATAATTGCCTCTGCCAAACTCACATTATAATTTTCCATAAAGACCAGTTTCAAGCGGTCCTTAACCACTGCATCTTCATTAATCATCACAGCTATTTCATTAATGACTTTTATAATCGCTTTTGCATAATGGTAACCTGGTGCAGCTTTGGCTCCAAAAATAAAAACACGTGGTACCATTTCTAAATCTGGCTGGTCTTTAATATCAAAATAGAGTTTCAAGATATGTAAAACATTTAAAAGTTGACGTTTATAAGCATGGAGACGCTTAATCTGCACATCAAAAATCGCTTCCGGATTGACCTCAATACCGTTTTTTTCCTTTATCAAGGCTGCCAGATCTTTTTTATTTTCCAGCTTGACGGCTGCCAACTGCTTTAGAGTTTCTGTATCTTCTCGAAAATCTTTCAAGGCCTCCAGTTTGACTAAATCATGACGCCAAGACTTACCGATTTTTTCATCCAGAAGTTTTGACAAGCGTGCGTTAGAAATTTGGAGCCAGCGGCGGTCTGCTATACCATTGGTCTTGTTATTGAAACGTTCGGGATACAGCTGATAAAAATCATGCAATTCTACATCTTTAAGAATGTCAGAATGCAATTTAGCCACTCCATTTGTCGAGTGAGAACCGATAATCGCCAAGTTGGCCATATGAATTTGACCATCTTTAACGATACGAGTCTTATGGATAAGTTCGGCACCTACATGCGGAAGAAGCTCATCCGTGCGACGTTTATCAATTTCATTAATGATTTGATAAATTCGTGGCAAGAGCGTGTGTACCATCTCTTCGGGCCACTTTTCTAATGCTTCAGATAAAATTGTATGGTTAGTATAACTCATCACCTTAACTGTAATATCCCAAGCCTGCTCCCAAGAAAGACCATTCTCATCAAGCAGAAGACGCATAAACTCTGGAACACAAAGTGCTGGATGTGTATCGTTGATATGAACAGCTATGTAATCAGCGATTTGGGCAATAGGGGCAATCTTGTTTGACTTATAATGACGAATAATCCGCTGAAGCCCAGCTGATACAAAAAAGTATTCTTGCTTGAGGCGAAGCAAGCGCCCATCATAATTAGAATCATCAGGATACAGTTCTGCTGATAACATTGAAGTTTGGCGCATGTATTCCATATTTTGAAATTTCACATCCAAGTCTTGAGGAACTTCTGAACGCCAGAGGCACATATTATTAACTCTTGTATTTTCAAAACCAACCATTGCTGTGTCGTAAGGTACAGCCAAAACGCGCTCTTGATTACGGTAACGTGGTATCAATCTCCCATCTTCTGTTTCTTCTAGCCAGGTTTCCCCACCAAAAGTGACTTCAATTGCCTTGTCTGCTCGCCGTACTTCCCAAGGATTAACATTGTTAAGCCATGAGTCCGGTAACTCTACCTGATAGCCATCGATTATTTTTTGCTTAAAGAGTCCATAACGATAGCGGATACCATTACCATTCACCGGCAAGCCTGTTGATGCAGCAGAGTCCATAAAACAGCTCGCTAAACGCCCTAATCCTCCGTTACCTATAGCCATGTCCGGCTCTACTTGTGCTACCTTTTCAAGATCGATACCCAACTCTTGCAGTCCTTCACGAACTGTTGAAAGAATCCCCAGATTAAGAAGATTACTCTTTAACATTTTCCCCGGTAAAAACTCAATTGAGAAATAATAGGTTTGCTTTTTCTGACTCCTATCTTTATATTGATTATCTCCTTGCCAAATTTGTGTGTAATATTGCTTTACCACAGATGAAAGTGCTGCAAAAGTTTCTGTTATTCCAGCTTTAGCAACATCTGTTGCAAACTCTGATGTGAGACTTTGTTCAAAGTCTTTTCTAAATTGCGTTTTTGAAAGCTTCAATATATCTTACTCCGATTTTATTTTCTATTCATGAATTTTTTCAAGAAAGGGGTTATATGTTCATTTTTCTAACTGCTTTTGTTAAAACATCTCTCTGTAAAGTTGGATATACTGATCCGCCTTTGTCTTCCAAGAGAAGTCTTCTTCCATCGCTCTAAGTCTGAGTTTCTGAAGAACTTCCTTCTGGGTCTTATACAAATCCAGCGCTTGATTAATCGTATTCATCAAAACCTGTCCGGTAAAGTCAACGAAACCAAATCCTGTGCCCTCCTTTGTTTGAGGATTATAGGGTTTGACCGTATCTCTTAAACCACCAATTTCATGAACGATAGGTAGCGTACCATAGCGCATTGCAATCATTTGTGAAAGGCCGCAAGGCTCAAAAGCAGAGGGCATCAAAAAGAAATCACTTGCTGCATATATTTCCTGTGCAAGCTTCACGTCAAAACTAATAATTGCAGCACATTTGTCCGGATATTTTTCTGAAAAATATTTAAAACCATTTTCAATATCATCATAACCCGTTTCTAAGAGGACGATTTGAACATCTTTGCTCAGGATTTCATCCATACGCTCCAAAACAAGATTAAATCCTTTTTGGGTTGTCAACCGACTCACTATGCCAAGTAAGGGTTTGTCCGCGTCTCTCGGCAGTCCTACCCGTTCTTGTAACAGCCTCTTCATCTTCTTTTTTCCTGATAAGTCAGAAGGAGAAAAGTGGTGTTCAATCATCCTGTCATTTTGGGGATTATAGACATCATAATCAATACCATTCACAATACCGATAAGTTTATCCGAAACAAAGCGTAAAACAGAGTCTAAACCACAGCCAAATTCAGGCGTTTGGATTTCCTGTGCATAGCTGGGGGATACAGTATTGACACGATCAGCATAAAGAATCCCTGTCTTTAAACTGTTCAGCATCTCATTGTGACGTACTACACCTTCGAAATATCGTTCCATCCCCATACCAAAGAGTTCTGTCAATGCCGTTCCCTGCATAATCCCCTGAAATTCAATATTATGTATGGTCAAGACCGTTTTAATACCCTTGTAGGCCTCTATCCACTGAAATTTCTCTTTCAAGAGAAAAGGAATCATTGCAGTATGACAATCATTAACGTGAAGGACATCGGGAATAAATTCAAGGCGTTCCATGAGCTGCACGATAGCTAGACTAAAAAAGGCCCATCGTTCACCATCATCCTCGTAACCATAGATTTCATCACGACCAAAATAACTTTCATTATCTAAGAAATAGTATTTGACACTGTCTTGAACCAAGCTTTTCACGCCAACATATTCATGCCGCCATCCCACATTAACATAATCCCAAAATTCGTCTTTTATCTGTGCCTTATAGCTTTCTGCTATACCATGTTTGTAGTAAGGCAAGATAACAGCAATCTGCATGTCTAGACCTTTCATAGCCAGCGCCTTTGGAAGAGCGCCAGTCACATCGCCCAACCCTCCTGTTTTGAAAAAGGGAGCACACTCACTGGATGCAAATAATACTTTCATATTTTCTCCTTATAGACATAAAATTGTCGTCTATTTATCAACGACAACTTTTGTTACTTCTGAATGATATTCTCTGTGACAACCGTATGTTTTGAAATAACAACGGGACGCTCAAGACTTCCTTCTACCCGTACATTAGGTTCAATAACTACGTGCTTATCTATAATTGCATATTTGACTTTAGCTCCTGCTTTAATCTCACTTTCTGTGAACACTATTGATTTTTCCACCACTGCATCTTTTTCAATTTTTGAACGGCGTGAGATTAAAGAATCTGTAACACTTCCTTCAACAATACAGCCTGAGCTGAGTTGACTATTTGTTACGTTACTTTCTTTAGAAAAGTAAGTGGGAACTTCATTGCTTACCTTTGTACGAACAGGCTGACTTCCGTAGAGTAAAGCAGTGAAATTACTCGAATCCAACATCGACATATTGGCATCATAGTAAGATTTAATACTTCTAATGTTGCTCATATAACCTGTGTATTCATAAGTATTGATATCAAATTCAGATAAATATTTACGGAGAAGTCGTGAACTAGAGGCATATTCCCCTTCGGCTTGCATCCGTTGAAGAAAGCCAATCAGCCACTCTGTATCTACAATAAACATGTTTAAACTCAGTGCTTCTTTATCTTGAACATCTGTAAGTTGTGCGAGAAAACTGCTTGAAGCCTTATTGTTTTCGTCAAAGCGAATAATCGTATCGACATCTTCAGCTATATCCGGTGTAACTTTTTTATAGATAGCCGTGATGTGTTTATTTGAAGTTTTATGGATTTTCAAAACAGCAGTCAAGTCAACATTACATATAAACTTACTGTCTATCAGAACTGTATAAGCAGCCTTAGACTTTCGTAAGAAGCTAATTTGTTGTTCAAAATAAGGAAGTCCCTGCTCTTTAAGACGTTGAAAATCCTGCTGAATATAAACAAAATAACGATTTTTGAAACTGTCTAATCCCCATTCGCTCCCTGAACCCATATGATCAAATATTGACTGTGTTTCACCTTGATTTGCTGTCATAAAAATAGAACTGACGTGGGCATTTGCTAATGAAGAAAGTGGGAAATCAAGCAAACGATACTTACAATCAAAAGGTAATGTCGCAATAGGACGTTGACTAATCAGAGGAGCTAAGCTTTCGTTGCGTGTTACGTTAGATAAAAGAGCACAAATTTTATTTTCAGTCTTCATTTTCTTCACCTTTTACTTCTCTGTGACCAATCACAGCAATATCACCTGGCTTGCCGATAATCTCTACATTATCACCTATATAAGCTTTTTCTCCAAGAATTGCATATTTTATGGTTACATTTTTTCCAATATGTGCCCCCGACATAACGAAGCTTTTTTCTATCTCAGTTCCTTCCTGAACATGGACATTCTGCGATAAAATGGAATCTGTTACCTGACCGTCAACATAGCTGCCATCACCGACCAAAGAAGCTTTGACATTGGCTTTAGACGTAAGAAATTGCGGCGCTGAGATATCGTTACGTGAGTAAATGCGCCATTCTTTATCTGTAATATTAAGTTCGTTTTTTAAATCAAGAAATTCCATGCTTGACTCGTGCAGGCTATCAATCGTTCCCACATCCTTCCAATAGCCCTTAAATCGGTAAGCAAAAACATTCTCTCCTGAATCAATGTAGGCAGGAATCACATTGCCTCCAAAATCCTCCATGTCAACACCTTTTGCATAGCCTGTAACCAAGACTTCACGTAGCCGTTTCCAATTAAAAATATAAATCCCCATCGAAGCCAGATTAGATTTGGGCTCAGAGGGCTTTTCTGCAAATTCAATGATACGGCCGTTATCATCCGTGTTCATAATGCCAAAACGACTGGCTTCTTCTAGAGGCACTTCCATAACAGAAACCGTCAAACTGGCGCCATGCTCTTTATGGCTGTTTAGCATTGCTTCATAATCCATCTTATAGATATGGTCACCGGATAAAATCAAAATATATTCAGGATCTTTTTTATCAATATAAGCGATAAAGAAGTTCAAAGATTTTATTTATCTCTAAAAACTATATAAACAGGGATAAATAGAGGATTATACAGCATTCTTGAAACAAACCATAATCAATCAATTATTAACAACTCATTAAAAACTGGCCCACTTTTTGCCCACCAAAAAACCTCCCCAAAACAGGGGAGGCAAATTGAATTGTGTTCCCATTGTATCACAAAATCCCCACCAAGATAGGGATTCACCTATAAGAACAGACATTCATTATAACATACTCTCACGTTCTTTGATAAGTTTCTTTAACTCCTCTAAGTCTTCTAATGTTGCATGTTTTGAAATAAAATTCTTAGAAGTTGATCGCTTTGCTAAATAATTGGTCCTTTCTTTATTTTTTTGTCGATATTTATCAATAGCTTTTTTCTGCGCATCAGTATATTTTTCTGCCACCTAGTTCTCCTATTTTATAATTAAATTCAAAATATAAGCTAACCCAACAAGTCCCCATACTATAATAATGGCTTTTGCCATTTTAGATAATTTTTTCCAGCTCATAATTTAATTTCCTTTCTATATAATTATATGATAAACTATATAGCAAAGCTAGGGCTTTCACCCTTTCTTTACTTTATAAGTTTCTGAACTAAGTCAATCACTTGATTAATCAATGTTGCTAAGCCGGTCAGCAATGCAACAACCTTGATTGAATTGTCTAGTTTAGAAGCTTTTTTCTTTCGCTTCCTTTTTCTCACTCTGTTCCTCCTTTCCTTAATTATGTATATATTATAATATATACAAGTCGAAATTTCAAGAATAAAGTGCAAAAAAATGCGCTTTATTATAACAAAAAACCACGCTGGCAAGGCGTGGAGTATAAACAAACAAATTTTTATATTTTTTGCCATGACTATTATAACAAACTTGATATTTTATTAATAGCTATATCGAATGCTCGCTTGTAAGCATCTACACAGTAGTTAAAAAAATCTACTATTGTTTCAAAATTGATATCATTTGCTGTAAGGTTACGCTCACTAGAATAATTTAAAAAGAGCCCAATACCGATGATAACCATAGCTAACACCGTAAAAGAAATAATAAATCCAATAATTCTTCTATTCCTAAATTTTATATAAGCATCTCGCCATTTAGGATTATGCTTTCTGTTTTTATAAAATTCATAAGTATGTAAAGCCATAGTTTCTCCTGTATTAGTAAAATCTTTGATAATTTCAATTTATAATACAATAATTGTAACAAACTAAAAATTACTATTTCAAGTCCAAGCCATACTTATTTGTGATTCCTATTAAATTTAATTTTCTTTTTTTTTCTTTTTGGGAAATAAGTTATAAAACGACTCTGCATCTTTGAAACCAATTAATTTAGCAGCCTTATCCTTGTTAGAAGAATTTTCAATTAGTAAATTTACTGCACCATAAATCTTCCCAAAATTGTAATGAGGATTAATTGAGGGCATCATCTCAACAATTATACATAGTATTAATGCAAGTCTTCTTGTAATTTCATTTTTTTGATTTATAAATAAATGTTCTCTCCATTCATTTAAAGATATCGGCGTAGTCGTAAGATGCACATCAATCACTGTTGAGTTATGAGCACAATTGTTTCTGATGAACTTTAAACTCTTTAACCATGATTTTAATTGTTCTGGAGTACAGTCATAGTAATCTGCTAATTTTCTTAAATTCTTATTTGACATGAGGTCTAATAATTCTACTAAGTCTCCAAAAGTTAAAATTTCTACCAATAACCAAATTGTTGGATATTTATTATTTTTTAAATTCTTTTTATCTCTAAGCTCAGCTGATGTTGAGCGTTGCATTCTATTGTATATCTTTTGCTTAAAATACTTTTCTTTATCCTCTAAATAGTATTTACAATACTTATTTCTATTGCACCAATTAGAAAACTTTAAATAATAATATGCTCCACTCTCTCCCAAAATATAAGCAAACTTAGTTTTTATTGAAACTTCTATATCTTCTATACAATGAAGTAGTGAAATTCTTAAATCTTTATCAGCATAAAATCTATTCAATATATCTTGAAACGTAATATTGTTATAAATACGTTCTTTATTTTCATCAACACGTGACAAAGGGAGTGAGAAAGACTTAAGCTTATAGTAACCTATATCTCTAACATGCCGAACTGCTAACTCTTTATCCTCGACTTCAACTCCTCTAGAAATAAATAGATCTACTTGTTCTTCAAAACTAAGTGGTTTTGGGTCTCCCATAATAGCTCCTTTTAACTTGAATACAAAAAAATACTCTCACCTCGGAACGTATCCGCCACTATAAGGGTGTGAGAGTGTTGTCATTTGTTAACATTATTATATCAAATAAGTTGACGTTGTCAACTTAAAACATTACTTTTTTACTATTTTTTCGTACTTTTTGAGGATTTTTTCATCTTTTTTTACACTATTTTCGTATTTATATATAGTTTCTTCAATATTTTTTATCTATTTTTAGGATAATTTTTTGCTCGTCCCAGAATTATTCCATTTAAAAATAATAAAAAGCCCGATCAATCGATCGAGCTGCTAGGAGTTTATTTGTGAAAAAAGTATCGTATGAGTATATTATAATCCCATGTCCTTAAATGTAACAAAAAATACCCCAGCCAAAGCTGGGATAAAATCACTTTCTTATTGCTCCAAAGGACTGGATATCATCTTCTGTAAACACACCTAACTCATAGTAACAGCGAATCAAAATAGGCTGATTACGCTTTGAGGGACCACTCGAGTCATTTGGATTGTATTGAGCCTTGCTGAAATCGAAAAGGGAAGAATCGTTCACGGGGTGAGTAACCTCCGCATTCCCCCAAAAGCGGGCAACGATATTTGCCGTGCTCCAGCTTGAAATAGGAGTACTACCGTTTGCTGTTCGCATCAAGCTTAATATGACACGATACTCTGAAAGCTTGTCAATAGTCAGTGGAGAACTTTCTGAGTAGATATAAGCTCTCTGGTCTACATTGCCAAGAGTCAAGCTCGAACCATTGTCAAAACGAAACTGCCAAGGCGTTACAGAACGATCTAAGAACCAGCCTGTAGGCCCATAACGCTTAGAAGAACCGCCAGAATCTCCCTTCAAGCTCGCTAACCACTCTTGCTCAGTACCACTAAAGCCATGTTCTACAGCAAGCTGGTAAGCAGACTTTCCATCTCGACCGGGTAAGCCACGAGGCCCTGTTTCTCCTCGTGGACCAGGCATCAGTTGGATGTTTTCCAGACGGTCAGAAAGCGCCTTGATTTCCTTTCTAAGTGCCGTGTCGTCATAGGTGACTAATTGTTCAACTTTATCCTTTAACGCGCTAATTTCGCCAAGGATTGAGCTGATTTGAGCTTTTAGTGGCTTATCGTCATACGCTTCGATATTGAGCTTTTTGGCCAGTTCATCAAGGTCAATCTGACCCACTTGGTAATCTTCCAGATACTTCTTGATATATTCTTTAATACTAAGAAGCTTTTCAACTTCTTCACTCACGTAGTCGCCTATGTTCTCTGTAACGGTTAGTACAGGAGAATTCTTCGACGGAAAAACATAGCCTGCATGTTCAACCTCTACAATGTATAAGCCAACAGGCAAGGGCTTATCTAGGCTAAACCCAATGACATTTTCGGTTACCTCCACGTCATATGTCGCCTTGGCATTTTTTTCATTAATCAACTCCAACACTGCTGGACCGCTCAGACTTTTATTATCCTCAGTTTTCAGCTTTAACTTAAAGACTGAAGAGCTATCCCCTTGCTTGATAATTGAGCCGCTAATCCACTTTAATTTAGTCTGTTCCATAGACATTATTTATTGTTTTTGTGAGACGGATACACCGCACATAGGGCGTTATATTCCGCAGTAGAAATTTCAGCTTTGACAGGTTTAATCAGCCCATCTTTTTCCATCATCTTCAATTTTTGATAGATGTCATTGTATTTACCTGTAGCTCCGCCCACAACAAAAGCACCATTGCAGAGATAACCGACTGTACCTCCTGCTGCATTATCTTTTCTTACTGTGAATTTAATCATTTCTTCTTCCTCCTGATATTGACCGTTTTCTAAATTTTCATTATTTCCACCACCACTAGATGATGAATTCCCTTTACAATTCACAATGTCATTCGCAAATTGCTGTTGTGTGATCCCCCACTTTGTTAAATAAGGAATCGGGTCCACATGGTTTGAACCATTGTTTGGTTGATTATGTGTGCAGTAGTTGTGTGTTTTAATACCTGCTAAATCTCCAGTATCCAGTGTAACTGGAATCCCTGCTTGTTTAGCCAAGTCGTAGAGAAGTTCACAATAGATTCTATAATCTTTCATGAATTCTTCTTTTGAACCGTGACTTTCAATCAGTTCAACTGCCGCGTAAGTTTCGTAATTATAATCACCACCCACATCCCAAGCGCCTCGATTAACTGGGGCAACTTGAATGACTTGACCGTTTCCTACTACATGAGTATAAAAACCCGTGTTGAAGTCTTTTATACTCATGTAGTCTGCTTCATTTTGCGCAGTGGACTTAGGGTTAGCTGTACTATGCGCGTGTATTTGCCTATATGGCGCAGCCCCTACTTGGGGTGTATCTGTTCGGATTTGTTGTTTAATTGTATAGGTCATCTATTCCTCCTTTTCTTGACGATTATAGGCTACAGCACTCACACCCGTCACAGCTCCCAAAAAGACTGTAACAGCGTTTAAAGTAAGGACAGCTAAATCTGTCCCCTCCCAGTTATAACCTTGACCTAGAACACCTACAAAAGTGCTTAAGGCTGGCAAGACGGTGAGAACACCCCATTTAATCACGTCATAAGTTTTGTTATTTAACTTCATCTTATTTTCCTCCTAAAAAAATAATTTAATCGCCGCAGCGACAATGAGACCTACAGTACTACCAATACCAAAGATAGCTTTCCACAGATTCTGCTTGTCTAACATTTTCATCTCATAATCTCTAATGTCTGCCTGATGATTACGATTTAAAATAGCCTGCAAGATTTCTGTGTTCTGCTCAGACTGCCTTGTATTTTGTTCACGCAAGAAACGATTCGACTCATCAACACGAGTTAAGCTTTCATCCATGTTCTTACGCATTTGATCCAACTCTTTGTCATGTTGCTTCAACTTGTCATCATGCTGCATCACTAGTTTCTCTAGTTCCACCTCTTCTTTCTCCTTTCTCCCCTCTAGTCCACCGGATAACTCATTGAAAATTGGGCATACACATTATTTTGCGCCGCATCTGAGGTAACTTTTAAATCTCCATTTGTCTCAATCGCAACACTCATTAATCGTTTACCACCTTGAGGATTCATTCCCGCCCCCCAAGTGGCCGGTGGCCTGAATCCCTCTGGAAGTTTCCCCATGGTTCTTGATTTGTTATCTGGAAAATTTCCCCAATTTCCTGATCCAGTGATATAAACCACACCGTTTTTTCGTTGATAGGAAACTCTTGCGCTGACTACCCCGCTCAGTGGTAAATTGAGGGCTTTTGTATCTGAAGAAAACTTTAACTCCTTTGAATTTAACAAAACATACTCATCCCTCCCTTTAGTAATAACCAATTGATTATTGTTAAAGGAAGCGCCACTGTGTCCGCCTTCACCGTCTTGTACATTTAATGTCACACCATTCCCAGGTGACAAAAGCAATCTCGAATTATTAGCTGGATTTTCATCTGTTTCAAAGTGAATAGAAATCGTTGAATTACCAATAGTCAAGGCTCCTTTGTACTTATGTCCATCTCCTGCGTCAATGACAAAGGGATTGGTTATACTTCCAGCTTCGACATCACCTAGAACGGAATTAACGGCTGCTAAGTTTTCGATTGTTGCTGAATCAATTTTTGCAAAATCAATAGCCGCATTTCCAATCATGGCATTGGTAATCCAAGCATTGACAGCTTGAAGATTCGCAGGATTCAAGAACCATATTTGCCACGCACTTCCATTCCAAACATAGGTCATGTTAGGCTGTACAGTAATCCCAGTCACTTTAAGAGGTACATCTCCCGTATATTGCCAAAGCATAGACTTGAAACGCTCTGTAGGTTCAGTGCTTTGTTGGACAACTTTACCAGGTTCTCCAGCATCACCTTTTTCTCCATTATTTCCATCTTTAGAAATATACGTAACAGAATAGCCCCTTTCAGAAGAATCATCCGTATAAGTCCAAACTGTCTTTGTCCACAAATATTTCCCTTTGATTAGGCTGGGCACAGAACTCGTCCAACCATCAGTGGGAGCTGTTGTACCTCTTGTGGAAAGAGAGTAAGTAATATCTGTTGTTTTGATTCCTATGCCATCTCTACCATCATTCACATTAGTAATTGTCACAGATGCTCCCCCAACAACAGCACCATTGATTCGTGCTTCATAAGAATAAACTGCTTTTTCTGGTACGCTTGCTGCAGTTACTCTTATTGTTTGCGTTTCTGCCATTGATACACCATCTTTAAACCATGAGTAGCTGTCTGCTATAGTTTCAACTGTATTTCTTCCCTTGAAAATATGCGCAGATAAATCCGTTGAACCTGTACCATTCTTAAATTGAATCCCATGAGTAGCCCTTATCTCTGAGCGATAAGGGGCGTTTTGTTCAAGGATTGATTGCATACGGTCAAGGAGGTCATCAGAAACTTCGCTTTTCAACTTGACATAATTTGAGAAACTGATTTTATTCTGAGTTGGATTTGTAAAGCTAATTTCCAGTTCAGACACTCGAGCCGACAAGAACAATCCCGTATCCCCGTTTGAATCCATGAAATTCATATCCTGAATGCGAACAGTATCCCCAATATGAAGCGGTGTTCCATCTCCCATATCTGAAACAGTGACACTACTTGTCGCCAGCACCTCATACTCAACTAATGGATAAGCATTTTTTCTAAGTTCACTCAGTGCATAACCCCACATAGCTTCTACTGATGTGTACTCCGTTTCTTTGTTTTTGTTAGTGTAGATGTCGCCTCTTGTGGATTGAATTTGAGAAGGAAACATTTGAGCAGAGAGCGGCGCTTTCGCATAGCTTTCTCCAGCACGTTTGTAAAATTCTTCTACGCCTTCCGCGTTCTTAACAGACCAAGCTTTATTTTTCCAACTCAGACCATTTTTCCCCGTTACAAAAAGCGAATTAAAGATTTGAGATTTATCAACTTTTCTCGAAACTCCTTTGACGTTTTCTTCAAAAATTAAGATAACATCATTCCGGTTTTGGCCAACCCCTTGAACATTCCCTCCGTCATTTTTCTTGTAAATGTTAAGAGTAATATTATCAAGCGTACCATCATGTTTTAATTTTGTTATAAATTCAAATTCTGCATCAAAATTTTGAATCACAGAAATCAAGCGAGAAAGCTTTGTATCTTCTGAGTCGTACTTTATAACTCGCCTATAGTCTGATACTTCATTTTTTCCCAATTTAATTTGAGCGAAATTAATCAGTCCCATCTTGTCAAAATACCATTGGATATCATGACTGGTTGAATTCTCCAGTTTCTTGACTTCTTCATTACGCATTTCAAGATTAAGCGTCAAGCAATTAAAAGTAATCTCATCGTCGTCTTCTTCTACAATAACTGAGTCAAAAAGAAAGTCTTCTCCCTCATATTGAAAACTAAAATAGGCATGCTCATTCAAATACTTTACGTAATCCTGTAATACTCCATTTTTACGTTTGTTAACCGTAAAATCAAAAGTAGAAGCTCCTTGTGCGAGATAACGATGAAACTTGTCATTCTTAAAATCTGGAGTATGCAAATTTTCGTTACTCAAAAAGCCTACACGTCGCAAAGTTTGATCATGAATGCTTATAAGCATTATAAGTACCTCTCTTTCCAGCTCACCTCAATATCAGGCGGGGTTTTTGTCCATGGCGAACAGACTAAGTCCAATTTTTGTTTTTTGCCTGGTGGAATCGCAAAGAAATTTGAACCTGTAATAAAATCAGAGTTCGCTTCAATATCATTAACGAAGATTTTAGATTTAGCCATATCCACAGTTACTTTATCTCCAGGCTGATATTTATTTAAAATATCAACGGGGAACTCATTGTTCAAATTCATGACTTTAAAGGACCTTAGACTTGTATCTTTGACCATTTGATAATTATGGCGCTTTGCCAAAACAACATAAACATAGGCGAGTTTTGTGGAAGCTGGACCATTATTCATAAGATAAGTCTCTGCAGCCCCTTTCCAATAAAAGGAGATTTTATTCCCTTGTTTAATAATCGCTTGCCCGCCCCTACTAGGTCCAAAAAGAGGAGAACCTTTTATATCTGCTTTCCCTGTCGTGGCTGAGAAAGTATGGCTCTTAAAGTGTTTCAGCCTTCTGTCGCCACCAATGAGCCAAAAATTTAAAGTGGCATTTTCTCCAGTCCCCCCTTTATAAACCTCAAAGCAAGCCAGCGGTTGCTTGTTTTCATCCGCAAAATAGACTTGAAGTCTGCCACATTGTACAAGTCTTTCTTGAATGAAGAGAGTATTAAATTGTGCATGCCAGTCTTTGACATAATTCCCCGCTTCATCCTTTGGAACTTCGTATCTAAGGACACCACCGTTCCACAAATTAGTATTGACCATCTTTTTAATCCTGATGCCATCTTTCTCCCAGCCGATGATGCTGTTCAAAGGAATACCTTCAAGATTTGTTGGCCACGAAGTCGGCCAGCTTGTATCTGGTAAAAAGTTCGCTTCAAAATCTGCCTGTGTTCTCATATCACAGACCAATTTTTGATTTTTGGCTGTACCAGTGTCTGCCTCATCTGGATTACCAATTTCAAGTACTCCGTTTTCTCCAACCAATGCCAAAAAACCAGTTTCTGATGTCGGGGTAATATTAATTGTGGGGTGGATAGGTAGAGTTCCATTATTGTTGATTTCAACTGTTACACTGCCATCGGAATTGTGAGTAATTGTTCCAGTATCCCTGCCAGAGTTGATAGTATTCAGCACCTTGGTGTCAATGGATTCTGCATAACCAGAGGGAACAAGGAAGGTAATCGTTCCTGTTGCAAATAACTTTGATTTATTCTCAACTAAATTTACCTCTCCACTTCTAATCGCATTGTAAAATAAATTGGGCTCATCAGAAAATATGAGTTTTTGAGGAACAACACTATTTGTCAGGTCAGCCAATACTCGTCTAGCTGTAGAAATATCATCAAAGGTCCTAAACTCAATCTCAATAGTTGATTGCGTTCTTCGAGAGCGTATGAAGTCTGCTCCACCAGAAATTTTATCCTCCGTAATATTTTCTATTCCTGCTCCTAAGTTTCTCTTGACATCAATAACACGCATGTGCTCCGTTAAAACATTGTCTGCAAAATTTATAGAAAATGTCATATTGTTCCTCCCCAAATTATTTTTTGAATCTTTGTCAAATTATTTTGTGCTTCTTGGTTCGCTTTTGCAGTAGCTCTCGCTAATTCCCTATCATTAATAACTAGAACCGCATCTTGCTCGCTTAAAGCTTTAACAGCAGCTAATGCCTGCCTTGCAATCGCTACTGCATCTGATTCATTTGGCTTAGAATCTAATTGACGTTGAATATTTGAACCGATAGAATCTAATTGCCTTATAGCGAGTTGGTGAGAAATACTCACATTAGAAAGTCCTAGAAGTTCCTCAACTCCAAATCTAAAAGCAGACATCTCCCTTTGCACATAAGCCAAACTATCTGTCACATCAGAAGCATTTTCTTCAATTCCTACCGCAATCCCCTGTGCAATGAAACGTCCTACCTCATCTCTGAACAAACGAGAAGGGGAATGAATTTTAGCTTTAGCTTGAGCAGCACGCTCTGCCTGCACAACAAGCGCGTTAGCAGCGGCTGTCACTTCGCCAAGTGCAGAATACATACCTTGAGCTAAACCTTGACCAATCATAGCTCCTACACTACGCATAACAGCAGCTCCTGACATACCCGTAGAACGGATGGCGTTTACCATTATGGACATTGCAGCCCTTGCTGAACCAATACCGCCACGGATACCATTAGTAATTCCGTTTGATACGCCTTTACCAGCTTGTCGTCCTGCTTGTGTCATTTGGCTTGCGGACTGCCTTAGCACAGAAACCAGCTGTTGCATGCTAGAACGCATGATTGAGACCACTTGCGTCATGGCAGAGCGTACAGCAGATTTAAGCCGGCTCATTGCTGAGGTTGCAGCACTTGATATATTAGCAAAGCCTGAGGCAACTATTGGCGCTGATGTAGCTAATTGCATGATTGAGGCTCTTGCTGTCATTGCTGAGGCGGGAATAGCCGTAAATCGACCAGGTAACGAACCAAGTACGCCACCGAGAGCACCAATCACAGCAGATACCGCTGAAAATCCCGCCGCCATTGCATCAGCTCCAGCTCGTGCCATCGTCGTTGAGGCTGCCAAAGCTGTAACACTACTTTGTAGAATAGAAAGACTGATTGTTGAGCCGGCTAATCCCACAAAAGAAGTAAGAACAGCACTGGCAAAGCTTGTCATAGCAGAGCCAGCCATAGACATCACGCTTGGCAATGTACCAATACTTGAGTTAAGCGTGCTAAAGACACTAGGTAGCGACTGCATTGCTACGCTTGCTAGTTGTGCCGATGAAGCAATAAGCATCAACCCAGTTCCTGCCTGTTGCAACCCTGGACCCGCTGAGGCGATACCTGATCCAGCGATAGCTGCTAAGCCACTTGCAACGGACGCCAATGTACCAACAAGATCTCCCAGATTCAAGTCTACTAGCATTTTGACACCTTGAGCCATAAGTTTGGCACCTTCACCAGCGTTTTTAGCCGCTGAGCCCATGTTTTCAAAAATGCCAGCCACTCCATCTAACACACTGCGGATAGCAGAGCCAAAGCCCTCAACAACACCTTTAGCGCTATCAAGAATATTGCTGATTTGCTCTCCCAGTGTCTTGAATAACTGGGTGATCGAGTCAATAATTGGGCTAATTTGACTAATCAGATGATCAAAAGCACTCACAATTCCTTCAAGAACTGGAGCAACAGCTTGAGCCATTTCAGAAATAGCTGGAATAAAAGGAGCTAAGGCCTGAATGATTTGAACAATGGCATCTGAAACAATTTGAACCACTTGGACAAAAACATTTCCAATAATTGCCACAAGGGGACTAATTGCCGTAGCAATTTGGAATATTCCTGAGCTTATTGCCACTATAACCTGACTTAGCGCATTCCCTAGAGCGGTTATCACAGGCGCAAGACCATTAAATGAACTGATAATCATGCTAATTGCAGCACCTGCCGCCATAATCACAGGAGATAGCATAGCAAAGGCTGAGGCTATAGTTGGTAGTACAGGGGCTACAATAACAAGGGCACTAGCCAAGCCTTGGAGTGCCAAGTTAAGGATTGCGCCTATGGCCGTTCCAACGCTGACAATGACACTACCTACACCTTGGAGGATTGTAGCTATACCTTGCCCTTGCATACCCATTAAGGCAAAGGCTGCACCAAGCGCCAAGATAGGAATCGCTAAAGAGGCAATAGTTGTAGGGTTGACCATAGCCAGACCCTGACCTATACCACGAAAAGCAGCACCCACACCCTGACCAATTCCTCTAGCAGCTACTGCCACGCTCTGACCAAGACTGCGGATAACTGAGACAATGCTTTTGCTGGCTCTTCTAACAACTGACGTAGCACCACTAATCCCACTTGTCGCATTCTTTTTGAACAGGCTGAATGGGTTGAATGATTTCAGGAAATTAAAAGCCTTGAAACCAGCCACAAGAGCAGCTAAACCGCCCACTATTGCCTGAATTGCTCCAGCAGGTAATGAGCTAATAAAGTTAGCCGCTATAGTTGCAGCTTGCGAAAGCCACTTGACCACGTTGCCTAGGACGCTAGCTAGGATGTTTAGCACGCTTGAGGCAGTTAGGCTATTCCAAACATGATCGATGGCCCCAGCGATACTCTGAATAGCTCCGATAAAGGCAGATACTGCCCCTGTGTTGGAAAAGGCAGTCCAAAAGTTCTTAACCTTTGCCACTAGATTTGAAATAGTACCGCTAACTTTTGCTACAATCCCCTCAATATTGATACCATCAAGGAATTTACCTAGACCGTCAGCCATTCCGCCAAAATCTATACTTTCCAAAGCGTCTGATACGGCATTGACGGCTTCAATCCCAAACTTATTAAGACGTTCAAAAGCTGGCATAAGCTTATTGGCAAGACCTTCCTTTGCACCATCTATAGCTTGGTCTACAGTCTTAAACTCTGTGGCCATCTTTTGGAAAGCATCAGAATTCCCTGCTTTGTTCATAGCGTCAAAGAAAGCTTCTGTGTTGACTTTACCGTCTTGGACAGCTGCGACCAATTCTGCGGTTGACATGCCCATCTCTTTTGCTACGGCTGCCATTCCAGCTGGAGCTTGTTCCATCATGATCTTAAAGTCCATCCAAGCAACCTTGGGCTTGGAAGCCATTTGAGTTGCTTGCATAGATAAAGATTTCATAGCCTGAGCAGGATTCTCTGCAGAAGCAGCAAGACCACCGAAAGCTTTTACTAAGCTACCTACATTTTTTGTTCCAACCGCATCAAGTTGAGCGTAAGTGCTAGCCATGTCTGAGGCTGAGTAGATGGTCTTAGTCGCAAAATCCTGCATTTCAGTTTTTGCGGATTTGATTACTTCAGGAGAGCGCCCAAAGGCTTGTAAGTTACCCTCAAAGGTCTTCCATGCCTTTTGAGAGCTATTCAATTCCCCAGCCATTTCACGGATACCGCCAGTTATAGAACCAATCCCAGTGGAGATTGCTCCACTAATAAGATTAGCTCCTAGAACGGACTTAAAAACAGACCCAACTTTTGAGCCTGCATTCTCTAGCCCACCAAGCAAGTTTTTTAATTTGCTTACACCAGATTGAGCATGAGAGCCATCCATATCAACCTTGATTGTTACTGAACCATCTGCCATTTCGACTCTCCCTTCTTTGATTAGTAGTCAAATTCTTTAGGTAGTGCATACTCTTTCTTCAGCCGCTTCATTCTTTCTTTGTACTTCGTACTATCACCTTTCTGTGGCTTGTAAGAGCGTATTTTAAGCACTTCAACAAACTTAGTATCACTAGGTAGCCCATTGAGTAGGGCATTGAACTTTTTCCAATGCAAGGCGTTCTGAGCATCAATCAAATCAATGCCGTAAGCTTGCATGAATGAGGAGTAAATATACTCAGCGTCATACTTCAAGCTAAAGAGTCTCTCTCCGTCCTCTGATTGACTTTTAGAGCGTATTTTGCTCTTAATTGGATTGCCTGCCAGATCTAACACCGGAGCACTGTCTTTAGCTGGAATAATTCTGATGTGTTCCTCAAAAATCAGCTTAAAAATTGCTATTGCCTGTTCAGGGGTTAAAGCCTCTGTAAAATCAACATCAGTAAGTATCTGGATAGCTAGATAAGGCTTGTAGATGTCATCAAATTCATCATCATTGATAAGTTCCATAACTTTCAAGACCTTGTTAAAAGCTATATTCATTGGGTACACCTCATCACCAAGGACTAACTCATCTGTCAATTTCCTTGATAAATCCAGCATACTAATCACCTAAATACTTTTTAAGAGCGTCTCCGTTGTTACGTCGCTCCCACTCGCCTACAACTCCTGAAATAGTTTCAAGCAAGTAAACCATTGTATCTACGGTAGACTCGCCAGAGTAAACATATACCTTGTTGTAGGTATCTTCGTCAAATAGACCCACCCATGACTCTTTAACCATGGCTTGTAAAGCGTCAAAGGCCTTTCCGTCTTCTGTATCTGCCACTTTTTGCCCCTCTTTTTGAAGCTTTTTGCCGACTTCCTGCATGTTAAGGATATTCTTGTCATTGGCTACAAATTCAAGTGTAAATCCATCAAATTCTACAGGAATAACATTGCTACGCTTTTTAATTACTACCATTGTGTCTTCTCCTACTCATAAAAAATAAAAAAGGGGTGCTAGTTCATGCACTCCCTATAACAAATAAAACTAGTCGCTAACTACAGCAGACTGTTTAGGTACAGTATTCCAGCTGATGGTACAGCTAAATCCTTCATATTCGGCAGCCTCACCACCACCAATCTTGATATCAGATACAGTAGCTGGTGCTACATATTGCGTCTTACCATCAGGGTCTATCACTTTGAACCAGACTTTACGTTGATCACCCGTTGAAAAGCGCATGTCTGCAATAATCTTCTGCGCTTCATCTTCCTTAATATAGTCTCCTTCAAAACTATAACCATATTTCACAGAGGTAATTACCGTCTCAGGTGTTCCATCGCCGTTATAGTAAGCAACATCATCAGATTCTTCGTCATTTTCAACCTCAGCAGTTGTAACACCATCTGCCAGCCATTTCCAATCGTTCTCTAATGGACTTGTGCTGTCATCTGTCCAAGGAGCTACATAATGTTTGCGTTTTGCATTTTTTTGTTTAGGCATTTAAATTCCTCCATTTATTTCTAATTTTGCCGTAACATCCAACATATAAACATAAAAACCTTGTTCATCACGATCATTAAGAAAAGGCTGTGATACTTCAAGGCTTCTGAATTGATATGAGTGATTTGAACTAGGTAACTCAAGGTTAAAGTCAGCTAGAGCGTAGTTGATGGCCCACAGGATAGAACTTGTCTTTTTGTGGTCAGCCGTTTTGATGGCCACCTCATAGACTAAGCTAATATCCTGCTTGCCATTCATATACTCTTTTTCAACCTTGCCACCAGGTAAAGGATAAAGGACTAAACCTTCAGTCTCTGACAGGTAATCTAATCTACAAGTCAGAGGGAGGCCTAGTGTATTGATGAAATCTCTAAGAACTTCTGAAAAATCATTATTCATTTTTTTACTCCCAGTGCTTTCATTCCAACTTTCTCCCAATCTTTCGCATGTAAGCTCTTGGCTTTCAGATCCCAACGCTTACCTGTTCCAGGAGTCGTATAGCGTTTGAAAGTAAAACGACGTTTTTTATTATAGCTCGAGCCATAAAATTGTGCCCTTGCATACAGAGCAGTATAGATGACACCGACCTTATTTGCATAGCCACTTCCCCTTAAATCTCCACTCCTAAATGGAACAAAGGGCCTCATGTCCATTAACATCTGATTCGCAATAGCCAATCGCCCCCGAGCGAGAGCGGTAGGAGAAACTTTTTTCTCAATATTTTTAATGTCAACTTTAACAGATACTTTTGTCCCCATTAGACACACTCCACTTCATAGCAAAATATTTTCGACCTATTCGGATAAGCTACTGGAACAAGGGAAACCACTCTATAATCACGCTTACCATCATTCACAATGGCATTGAGATATGTCTCATCAAGTACCACAGGGCAATGCTTAGGATATACAAATAATATACTAGGATTGGACTCTTTGCGGTTGTTCTGGCTGCCTTGTACTTGATACTGCCTATCAAATCGAACAGGACTAAGCGTAACTGGGCTCTCTAGCATTGCTTTACCCCATCCATCTTTTTCTCCCGTAGCTTTCTGAATAGTTACTGTGTCAACCAATAACCGCTTATCAATGTCTATCATAACTTACCCCTCTGTAGCCAAATCCTGCCCCTTTCAGAGCATTTAAAGCGTCAAGTGATAAATTATACCTCGCACTTTCCAAAAAGGGCTGTGAGGTATCCTTGTACCTCACAGAGGTACGTCCAAGCGACACACTGTCTACTGATTGTTTATCATCAGCCGTCATGATGCCGCTAGCATCCAAATATGACACTTGAAACGCCGTAGCCAATTTGATTGCTTGCTTTCTTGGAGGAAGTTCTGCTTCAAAAGTTGAGAAATCATAAAAGTTTCCAAGAAATTGTTGGAGAATAAGCTCTGCTCGCTTGACTAATTTTTCAAAATCATCCACTTCATCAAAACCCAAGTCTTCAAATTCTTCTTCCGTTAAATAAGTCATGATAAGAACCTCCAATATAAAAGGCAATATTCAGTTATTCGCCTTTTTTTCCTCAACTAACACCAAAAAAGGAGCAAGTGTTGGATGAGACTTGGCTCCTCGTTTATTGATTTTGTCTGCCGATGTTTTCGATATTTCTACAACAGTATTTTTGTCATACTGTGTTTTGTCAATAACAAAATTACTCGTCACTTTGTACTTGGCCATTTAACACCTCTAAGAGTTCTGTTTTTAGCAATTTTGATGCATTATCAATCCCCTTTGACTTAGCTAACTCACGCAATTCTGGAACTGTTTTAGAATTTATATCTTCAACAGTATCTTCTTGTGATTCACTACCAGTGAGACTTGCGTAATGCCGGCGCATGAGCATACCCATTACGCACCTCCAAACTTGACAACTTTGCTGTCATCATAGAGGTAAACACCGTAGTATTCGTCACCTGAGTAGACTGTAGTCTTCTTCAAAATATCACGGTCATTTTCAACCATCACATCACGTTTCATATTGATAACGAATGCACCATATTTAGCATTGTCGTCAGTATCAGTCTCAAGAGCTGAAATTTTAACCAGAAAACCTTTTCCTTCCTCTACTTTCTTAGTACGGACGATTTGCACACCTGATACTTCTCCGAAAGTTCCAGAAACTATGACATTGGCTCCAATTTCTGAACCACGTAGCCAATTTTGCCCAGCATCCGCACGTAATTTGATTGCATCCTTAGGGTTAATCATAGCAACATAGCGTGCATCGTCTTCGTCATCAAAAACTTCAAGGGCTTTGTCAATGTTTGCGACAGACACTGGAGCTTCTGTAATATTTTGAGTAGCTGTTTTCGCTACTTCAACAATATCGTTATCTACCTTATTAGCAATAGCCAACGCGATTTGATTAGTTGCTTCATCATGAATATCACCATGACCAACAAGAGCAGCTTTATCTGTGATTTCGATTGCTTTACCTGCTTGCTTGATTTTCATCTTTGTTTCTTTAGTTCCAAGTTGATCAATTGGTATTGCTTGGCCTTCTTGGATTTCAGTAGCATCCCCTGAATAAGTCCATTGTGGAACTGTAAGCTCATCCCCTGGACGTCCAACTAAAGTTTGTTCAACCACCGCTAATGGTGTAAATTTGATAAGTTTAGGCAATTTTGCTGATATCATGTCAGCCATAACTTGTGGGTTAATTACCTGTTGTGTTGTAGTTATACCGTTTGACATATGTTTATCCTCTCAATTGTTGATATAGTTCTGGATTTTCCTCGAATAATTCGTTACGCTCTTGGATACCCATTTTTGCAAAATCCTCCTTAGTAAGTTCATTGGCTCCTGCGGAAGGATTTCCAGCTACGCTGATTTTAGGTTTTGGCACTGTTTCTTCTTGCTGTTTGAATAAATAAGGACTTGATTCTTTGAGTGATTTAATGGTATCGTCAAGCTTTGGCTTACCATCTTCACCTAATTCAATCTTGTCCACATCAATGAGCTTCATCAAGTCATCCGAATTGTAAGCTCCCACATCTTTCAAAGCAAGGGCTACAGCGTTAGTTTTTTGAACTTGAGCAAGCTGTGCCTCACTATCAGTCTTATACTGGTCAAATTGGGCTTGTAAGTCTGCCAGCTGCTGCTTGCTTTCTTCACTCGCTCCCTCTTTTTCCTGCAAATCCTTGATAGCTTGGTTTTGTTGCTCAAGTTGTTGTCGCAAACTGTCGTTTTCTGCTTGTAGTTCTGACTTAGCCTGTGATTTAGCATTTTCTACCCCTGCACCGTACGCTTGCATGATATTATCAATCACTGCTTTGTCTTCAATACCTGCTTCCATTAACATTTCACGTTTAAGACTCATGCCTTACTCCTTTGTTTTACGCCACGAGGGGCAAAATTAATACAGTTTTACGCCATGCTTAGGGCAAGAAAAAAGACCAGAAAACCAGTCTTCATTTTGAGTATAAGAAAAGCACCTAGATTGAACTAAGCGCTTAATTTTTTTACAAAGCTAAACCACGTTTTTTGAGTTCTGCCATGACGGCCTCCTCATCTTCCGGAGAAACCCAAGTAAATCGCAAACGAGCTAGCTCCTCATTAGTCATTTCAGATGGAACTAAAGGAGGAGATTTTTTTAGATTGAGACTATCCAGCCATGTTAGAGCTTTATTGTATCCTTCTTCACCCATGACACACCTACTTTCTCAAGGTCATTTCAATTATCAGACCATTTTCTTTCTCTTTCAACCCGATTATATCATATTTTGCATCCCTAGGGATAATGATTTCACTCTCACCGTCATTGTCCGTAAAGTAAATCTCACTTCCTTTGGGTATATTGATAATGGTCTTGATTGGTCTATCTTTGAAAAAGTTGTATTTCGGAATATAACTTGTAGATGTAAATCCACTATTTTGAAATGATAACTTACCTGAGTTAAAGTCAGAAATAGGATTATCTTGGTCAGTCAGTCTATCTCTGTTGTATTCTAAAATAGATTTAAAATACTCAACATTATCAAACCGATTAACCTTTATATTCTTTAAAGCTCTATTCTTCTCAATAACACCGTCAAGAGTATCAACAATATTCTTGTACTCCGAAGGAATTGAGTTCTTATCTCTTAAATACTTGTTGATAGCAAAACTATGAGGTGTGCCAATATAACCCAATCCATGAGGGTTCTCATCAGCATAGATAACCTTACGCTCAAGTTTAGTGATTTTACCTCCAGCCTTTTTGAAACTCGCAATCTCATTTTCTTTGATGTAATGATGCTCAGCCAGTTTCTTTCGGAGTTTTATCTCTTTTTTAGCTTGATAAAAAGGATCACTATAGTATTTCTCCCTGGCATAATCACGGTGTAGGAATGGATGCTGTTTGAGATAATCTCTCATAGCTCCTTGCTGGACTCGTACCTTATTCTTATACCTGTCTATCAGCTCTTGGTCTCCTAATTTCTTCGCCACATGCAGAAACTCCTTAGACTGTCTGATAGAGCGTTCTAGTGCTCTCTGTTTGGCCTGTACATTGGCATTTGCTATAGCTTGTTCAGGCGTTACGTCTTTGACATCATCACCGAGCTTAGGCTTGTAGTTAGCACCGACTACAAATGGCGTGATTTCATGCATGCAGTTAATCCCCAAACAACCACCAGCTGTACCATAACCATAGTCTGAAAGAGATAGAATCCGCTCTCCTTTTTCAACTCGAGCAAGTCCTGTTGTGACTATTCTATGCTGCAGTGGAGCACACATCTCTCTTGCGGTAGCTTTCTTAGAATAGTAATAGGTGTCTATCCCTAATTCTTCAGCTGGGGCCATTCTGACCTCACGATAAACTCGCCAAGTAGTGGACTTAATGACTTGTCTGGCATAGGTATCGGCTCTCCAGTGTTTACCTTGACTGTCTGTAAAACCATAAAATCCCTTTTTAGCCCATCTCATGACTGTATCTGAGATAGCCTTATCTGATGTAGCAAGACCGGTAACAACTTTTGCTGTAGTTTCCTCAATGATAGATTGATAGGTCTTTCTCACACTCTTTGGGAGAGTCGTGTTAATAAGATTATCAATATCTCCCATTGTCTGATTGACATAAGCTGCTAGACTATTCTGGATAAGTGAGTTGCTAACAATATTATCACTACCCATAGCTTCTAAAAGCTGCTGTTTAGTATCCTTGTAGATTTTGTAACCCTCATTTTGGATAACATGCCTAAGCTGCGTCTTAGCAATTCCTGAACGCTCTGAAATCAAGTTGAGGTTTTCCTCGTTGAGTAGCCCCATGTCATTCATTTTCTCAAGTTGCCAAATATAAGGGTTATCATCAAGACTGACAGAACCACGTTCTTTGATACGGTCTATAACTTGGTCAAACAAGTCAAGAGTAAGCTGATGATAGATGTCTGCAACCTGACTAGCATCAAGCATTAGCTGTTCATCATTTAGCTTGATTTGTTTCTTCTTATCATCAGCCATCTAATCACTCTCCATACACTCCTACATCATCAAGGCCGCGCTCTTCATTTGCCTCGTCAACGTTATTACCGCTGATTTCAGCTTTGATTTCCTTAGCTTTCTCTGGTGTAACGTTGAGAACTTTCTCAATAGCCATAACATCCGTACCAAAGCCAGCATTAACCACTTTTATCCAGTAATCAAGCTCCACATTTCGATCAGTAAAAACTCCATCATCAAGATTGATACTGATTGTCGTCATATCTGGAATATCTCCACCGTACAGGTCATAAGCTTTTGCCAATTCAAGCATAGAAACAATCAATTCTTTTAATGATTGTTCTACTAGGCTAACTATACTGTTACGCATTTGATAGGTGTCTGAGTTCTCTGAAACAATTTCAGTAGCTGTCTTCATACTCTTACCGTCAAAAGTAAACATACCGGCTGAAACCCCAATTTGCATTTCAAAAAGAGAGAGTCCCTTGTTAATTGCTCGGATATAGTCCTCTGAACGAATGGGTGTCGTAAGGTCTGTTATACCTATCCCTTTGTCTATATCCCCCGAGTCAAATTGCTCATAGACATTATGGCCTGCCTCAAACTCACGAGTAACGACAATTTTCTCACCTTCCTCGTTGTATTCGGTCTTTATCATTTGAGTAGGTACAGCCACCCTGCGCTGTCCCATCTTGACCTCCCACATGAACTCATCATAAGTGGTATTCAAAAAATCAATCGTTGTCTTGGCATTGTCAAAAATAGATAAACCTAAAGGACTGTTAATGTCCTTATTATTCATTCCTGGAGTTTTCAAATAGGTAAAGAGAGGGCGACTAAGATTTTTCGGCTCCGCAACTTCTTCAAGTCCTTCATACACTTCTGATAAAGGAACTCTTGAACCCACAATATTCTGATTGTCAGACTTATATAACTCATTTGTAATGGTGTACTTGCCATCTTTTGCCCACTCATGCAATTCAATCAGCGTGTAGTATTTCTGAGCGTTTCCTACTGATTTTATAGTTTTTGTCACAATAGCAGCACTTGAAATATCTTGTGTGTTAGATTGAAGAGGGAAAAATACAGGAGCTTGAATAAAGGCTACTCTGACTTGTTCACCATCAATATAAGGCCGCATAGCTAAACCTCCAAGGGCTAAACAGCTCTCAAGGTAACGTTCAAAATTCTTGATAAAGCGGTCATTTTGAAGTTGTGACTGAATAAACTCATCTGCTTTAGAATCATTGACTTTGATTTCTGCCTGCTCATTAAACACAAGACTCGCAATTTTTTTCGCTGCTGTTCTACCTATAGGCAAATGATTAAAAGCACGTATCTTATAATCTCCGTTACTGTCTTTGTACTTAATCGGATCATATCGTCCTGCAAAATACTTGAGATTTTCGTTGATACGATCATACTCTGTACGAGAGACTGCTATTTTGGGATGATCAGTAATGTTAGTTAAGTTTTGTGTCGTCATCACATACTTGCTCCTTGTAAAGAATTTCTTGATAGTTTGTACAATTCCCATTCTTACTCCTTTAGGCTTTCAAATCGAGTGCTCTAGCGTTATCTAAAACAAAATATTTGAACTCATCTACAGTGTGATCTTCCTCCTTGATGACTTTAGGGTCATCTGTGTGGAGCGTTTTTTCATCATATCTGTACATCCTGTGCTCTTCTATAAAAATTTTGTTTTGAGGTATATCCAGATAATAAAAACGCCCCTCAGCAAGAAGACTAATGACCATATCAATCATGGTCTGGTTTTTCTTCTTAGCTACTGGATGCCATCTCTCACCGTAGTCTCTAAAGTATTGATTTCTCAAAGCCCCTTCAGCACTATCAATAGTCATCTTAAGCTTTGGAACTCTATAGTGTTTCAATACTTGGTCAATGAAATCATGAATCATTACTGAAAGTTCACTTGGAGCTTTTTTTATTGTCTTTCCTGCTGGGCTGTAGTAGAACGTATCAAGTAAAATGACCTTGCCTTTAGCTGTAAGTCCATAAGCTCCACATGCAGTCGCAGACTGTTGGTGTCCTGTATCTAGGGCAAATGATATACCGATAAGCCTATCGTCCTCAGGGAGGCTCTCAAGCGGCTTAAAGTAGTTCATGTTGTAGACATGATTACCAAGCCCTATGACCTCGCCTAGGTACATCCAGCGGTAATAGTCAGGGGCTGTTTCCTTGTATCGTTCTATCTTTTCCTTCATCTGACTAGACAAAAAACCTAACTTGTCATCAAGATAGGTACTATGGTGTATAAGGTAAGTGGGGTCACTTGCTTTTTCTGCAATCCATTCATTTATCCAATCATAAGGATTTCGAGGAGGATTATATGAAAAGTAAACATTGACCTCTTTACCGTCTGGCAGTTCTTGGCGGATAAAGGTATCTTCAACTATATCAATATCCTCACGTCCTGCAAACTCTGCAAGCTCCTCAAACCACACAGACATAACATAGCCTTTGGCTATCTTCTGTGATTTGAGTTTCATAGGATCGTCTACTCCATAAAAATAAAAGGCTGTACCTGTCTTCTTATGAATAATCTGTAGGGGAGATTTTAGAAACTTGAACTGACGAGCCAATCCCATTTCATAAATTGCCCACCTTATCTGTTCATACACAGACATTCTGAGGTACTTTCCTACTTTACGTAAGACGACCACGTTCCCAAGAGAATCACTGATAAAGTCATTCACTAAGTCGATAGATATGACAGAGGACTTTGTGGAAGCACGCCCTCCTTTCAACACAATATGGCTCTTAGGTGTATAAAGCACTTCATCAAATACTGGATTAATCAGCTTTGCGAGATTCAGTATCGCCATTGTACTCACTCCTATCAAAAATATAGCCTGTGATTTGTTCATCATCTTCGGAGTCTTGTTCGATTTTGGCTTTGTTAGCTTCAATATCCGCACGCAGCTTTTCATCGAGAAGTTCAAGATCACGCCAAGCCATATTATTCATACCATCTAAAGCAGAAATGAAAGCATTTGAATTAGCTTGTCTAACACCATCTTTCTCAATGCTCTCTCTTGCCTTATTTTTCAACCATTCAAACTCGTTGAAAGCCTGTTCTCTAGACCAGAGAGACATGTTTGAGAACTGCTTGAGTAACTCGCGATACCTTATACTAACCTTATACTCTTTTAAAAGTTTACTTGCTCGTACATCTACAGTCTCATCGCTCATCTTTTCAGCCTTATAGGCCCTCCTATAGGCTTGTCTTTGAGATAGTCCTGAGATTATCCCTTGGACAAACATTTCTTGTTTCGGGGTCAATTTAACCACTCATGGACTACCTCCTTTCCGAAAATAGCAAAAAAGCCACTCAATGAGTGACCTTTAATATTGTTCATGATACAAGTATATCACTGAAAACAAGGGTGGAAGTTCTTTTTTTATTCCATTTCGTACCAATTTTAGGTCTTTTTTTGTCTGTTTTATCCCTTTCAAATTAAGTGAGAGATATGAGAATAAATATCCTTTCTAAATCGATAATAAGCAGACTTAGCTTTTTTCTGAGTAATTTCTATACCTGTGGCATCTAGTTCTTGCATGACTTGATACCAATATCTTCCACTATAGCCTTCGCATTTTAGTTTAATAACTTCTCTCTCACTATCTACTAGGGGAAGGTACCAGATATCTAGTAATCTTACCAATTCACGTAACCTGATTAATTCCTCATCATTTTCCATTGCCTCTTTATTTAGGACATTACTTTCTGGCTCAGAACCGCCAGAATAAGCTGTGCGTATTCCTAGATTATCTACTTTTTGTCGATAGAGATATCTGCTTTCAATCGACTTTATCTTGGCATCCAGTCGGCCATTTACATAATCTCCGATAACTCTATCCAACTTATCCGCCATTAAAACCACCTCCTTTGTGCTATAATTTAAGGTAGTTCAGCATATGCTTAAGCCCGTCGTCAGCGGGCTTTTTATCGTCTAGAATCCTATAATCCACCCAACAATACGATAGACAACTGCAATAAATATTGCAGCAATTCCGCCTAATAGAATACCTGTGACTATATTCTCAATGATTTTTTTCATTATTTTTCCTCCACAATCACATCCGCATTCTGCACTTGAATGCGTTTGCCATCTAGGTTAATCACCATAGTTCCGTTTGCAGCATCTGAGATACGAACGCTATTGCCTTCGTACTTCTTCAGCACCTCACCTGTCTTGGAGTAAATAGTAACGATTCGAGGTAAACCATTAGTATCACTTTCCCATCCTTTCATGGTATCTTCCCACATCGTACAACCAGACAATGTTAGTAACATAGTTGCTATGATACCTGTGATTGTAATTTTTTTAATATTCATTTTTATTTTCCTTTCAGTTGAGTTTTATATTTTTATTCGCCAAAATCCAGTAGTGTAGCTAATACAACCACTACTGCAACAAGTAACCAACGGAATAAATCTGCACTGTTTATGAACTGGTCTACTATATTACACACGAATATAATGACTATGAAGTTAAAGACTAGCTTTTCCAAAAGTTTCTTTATATCCCCTTTTTTAATTGATTTCATTAAATGACCTCCTCGCGAAAAATTCGTTTTTTTCCAACACGCTTTGCGATTGTAACTTGTACCCCATATCTAGCCGCAAAGAACTTTGCCTTCATTTTAAATTCAGGTAAGATCATCCCTTTTACATCCACGACTTTGATTAGGTTCCCCTCATCATCATAGAACGTAAAATCGGGCTTATAAGAAACTTCTCGATAGGCTTTACCATTCAGGCGGAACTTATCCAAAAGTACAAATTTTTCTTGACGTCGCATATTAGGTACATTCCTGTGTTCTTCATAGTAAATACTTTCTGCCACACTGTCAAAGGTAATACCGTCAACAATAACCTTTTTTGCATTATACTTATGAGCCATTTTTCATTTCCTCCCAAGTATTATCTAGCCAATCCAGCAACATATTTGTTTGAGCCATGACCAGCGGTTGATTATTATATTTTGTCGATAACTCCCCAAGTGACATCACAGCCCAGTTCCAAAATTTATCGTTTCCGAACCCTAATTTTATCGCTTGGGAATTACACTCTAAAATCCAATTTTTTACATCGTTGAAAAATTTTTCATAGTCCAAATTTTCCACCTCAATTCTTAAAAAATTTTTTAATTTTTCTACTTTCCTCCACCCACCCTCGCACGACTCGGTGGGGTGTCATTGACTTGTCAAAATTTGCACCACTCAAGAGCAAATTTGACTTGTCAATACACCTACACCCTCAGGTAATTCTATACGGTAGTATAGAATTCATTGACACCCTTTTTTGACAGTGTCAGACTTGTCAAAATTGACAGGTTTGACAGTGTTTTTTACCTGTCACTTTCAGCTTAATTTGACAGTTTGACAGTGGTATCAATTTAACTAAAAATTGACAGGTTTGACACCCTATATATTTTCTAATTTTCAGAATCGGAACTTTCATTTTTTTCACATTTAGAAACATACCCTTCATCATCAATTTCCAAGGAACCAGAATCTCTTATCCACTGCTTGACAGTATTACGCGACTTGCCAAAGTATGTTTCAAGTTCCCCAATTCTGACCTTTCCTTTTCCCTCCATATCTAAGCTATCCAAAGCAGTGATTACATTTGCCGTATTTTTCTTAATACGTACAGCTTTCTTCTCTTCAGATATCCCAGACTTTCCGCCCTTTCTTGCTCCTCGCTTATAAGGGGGTTCACTTCCAACTGGTTCAAGGTCTTTCAAACTCCCTACTTCATCCACTCTATGCAAAGGGTAGTTGAACCAAAGATTAACAGGCTCAAACTTTGGAAACTCTCGAAGCGTTCCTTCTAGCCGCCAAGCCGTCATGAGCTTTACAACCTTATGAACTCCCTCAAGTTCAAAACTTGATATATTCCATGCCCTATCTTTACCTAGAGCTTTAGTAAGATGTTCACGCATAGCAGAGGGTGATAAAAAATCATCTTGGCCAATCTCACTTAAGTATTCTGGATTTTCATTCCGGATTTTCTCTGCATAAAAGTTTGCGGTCGCACGTCCTTCTTGCATTTTACGAAGATTGTCCGTAACTTCAAGTTCAATCAAATCAAGAATCGCATCTGGATCACGGGCAAAGACTCCAGAGCCCGAACTACGGTCCATTGAAGACTTCCCACCCTGTGCCCCCTTAGAATGGTGATGACAGTAGATAACAGATGTTCCAAGTTCTGCGGCTACCCTGTCAAAGTTATTAGTAAATTTGGCCATTTGTTCCGCATCATTTTCAGAACCAGTTAATACCTTGTAGATAGGGTCAATAATGACCGCATCAAATTTTTCTTTCTGCGCACGCCGAATCAATTTCGGAGTAAGTTTGTCCATGGGAATAGAATGTCCTCGCATATTCCAAACATGAATATTTCTTACATGGTCCGGACGTAATCCCATGGCCTTATAGATGTCCTTAAAACGCTTGTAAGCAGATGGACGATCAAGTTCCATATTGATATAGAGTACTTTCCCCCGCTCACAATTAAAACCAAACCAAGGGAGTCCTTCTGCAATAGCAATACACATTTCCATAAGTGCAAAAGATTTACCAGCTTTAGAGGGTCCAGCAATTAACATCTTATGTCCTCGACGAAGTATATTAGCAATGAGAACCGGCGCAAGTGGTGGATTTTCTTCAAACATTTCGGCGAGGCTTTCAAATTCTGGTAAATCATCATTCAAGTCCTCAATCCATGTTTGCCACTCTTCCCAATCCGCCTTACCAATGTTGGTATCTATAAGAAATTGCTTGTGTTGTCCTCGGATTACCCCAGGCATTCGTGAAAGACGAGAAGGATTCTTATTTTGACTATCAACCTGCAAGCCATTCTTATTACAAATCTTATAAAGATACTCTACACGCTCACGATATTCATTTTTATCTTTGGCATTAATCTTTACAATAGCATGTACTGATTTTCCTCCAGAATAAACAAGTGCTGCAATGGGGAGTTCAAGCTCTCGCATAATTGCATGCTGTTTATCAATGCTCAAATTATCTGATTCAACTAAAGCATATTTAAACTCCGTAACATTTTCATTTTTTACACCTTTCCCATCCAGAGGATTAAAGCGAATCCAAGCACCAGCTTCTGGGTTAGAATCTCCAACTATGAAACCTAGATCACGTTCATTTCTGAATTTTTCTAGCTGGTTGAGCATCTCCTCGGCAGTTCGAGTATAATTTCCTTTACCGCTTACTGAGTATTTTCCATCATCACGTAGCCAAGAATCAACGACATAGCCAATATAATCATCATTCTTGAAAAGAGTCTGAATGTAAGTTTTTAGCTCTTGTATTGGGTTCCAGTGGGTGGGCTCTCTTATTTCCTCTCCCTCTAGCCAAGCTTTGTCGATAAATTTATAATCCTGAGCTGCACTCACTTCATCATCCCAAGAGAGGAATTCGTTCCCGTCATCTCCTGTATAAGCTTGGCGGGGTTTCCAACCACCTTCCTTGGCTTTCATCGTAATAAAAGCCCCTGTTACTGGTGTGCCCTCATTATGGCCAAGAGAATTCCATTTAGCTTCCATTTCGTTCGCATTGTAGCGTGAATCAGATTGAGACCAACTATCCCATACCTCAAAGCTATACCCCTCATATTTTAAGGCCATTCCAACAGATACCCACTCTGTATAGTCAAGTGTGGCTGGTGGAATGAAGTCTAAAAGAGGTATCAAGTCGAATTTTTCATTCATTATTCCATTTTTCCCTTTCTTTATAAAAACTACATTGTAATGCTTTTTGTTGACTACATTGTAATACTATGATATATTAATTATAGGAGGTATCCACTATGACTGTAACTACTATTCGCTTAAACAAAGAAGAAGAAAAGTTCTTCAAAGCTTATGCTGATTTAACCGGTGAAAATATGTCTACACTTTTCAAGAATGCCCTAGCTGAAAAAATCGAGGACTACCTTGACTTACAAGCTGGACTTGAAGCAATGAAAAGCTTATCTGGTGAAACTGTCACCCTTGATGAGATGTTGGAGGAACTTAACATTGGCGAAACTGTATCACGTTGAGTTCGACTTAAAAGCTAAAAAGCAATTTAATAAGCTTGATCATCAGATTCAAAAACAAATTTTATTCTGGCTCAAAAAAAATATCGAGGGAACCGATAATCCAAGAATTCACGGTAAAGCATTGGTAGGAGATAAATCCGGACTATGGCGATACCGTGTTGGAAAATATCGTATTATCTGTAATATTCAAGATGACATTGCTTTGGTTCTTGTAGTTCAATCAGGCAAACGAGAAATCATCTATGATAAGTGAAGCTAGCCTATGGGCTGGCTTTTTTATCTCCCCTCAAACTCTCTTGGATTGATATCTGCTGGAATCCGCCAACCATTAGCCGCAATTCTATCAATTAGCCTACTTGCATTTTCAAATTGCCAAGTTCCCACATGATAAAAGCCTCGACTTTCCAAGAAACGAATTTGTTTTGGTGTTGTTAATCCCGCCGCTCTGCGTTTATTCAATTTATCCAGTAGTATCTTAGCTTTACCCGCATTTTCGATTTCTTCCGGAAAAATTCCAAATTTTTCAAGAGCTGCAATTTGTTTGTCAGAAGCTGGCGCCATTTCCCAAGCAAACGATGGACTATAGTTAATCAAGTCTTCAGATTGAATAGACATTTCAAATTGAAGGGGATCAACCAGTTTTCTTTTTCGTTTTTTCATCGCTGCTAACTTTTCTGCTAGAGAATTTTCACGGTCTTGGATCACTTCATTTTCTGCCATTTTCGCAACTTCTTCTAAATCAAAGGGAATCGGTTCTGCCTTTTCTTCCAGATTTGTCATTTTGTCGGTCATCTTTTTGGCCACTTCTTCATCTTTGGCGATTAAATGAGCCGGATGTACCAATTCATGACGTTCAGTGTGCCAAAGAAAGTCCAATATTAAACAATCTTCTTTCCCTTCCGCAAGTCGGAGACCACGCCCAATACATTGCACATAGAGAGGACGTGATTTCGTTGGTCTTAACATAACCACACAGTCCACTTCTGGTGAATCCCAGCCTTCAGTAAGCAACATTGAATTGCACAAAACGTTGTATTTGCCATCGTCAAAGTCTTTAAGAATTTCTGTACGGTCTTTTGATTCTCCGTTGACTTCTGCAGCTCTAAATCCTTTTTCGTTAAGGATATCTCTAAACTTTTTAGAAGTCGCAACTAATGGAAGGAAGACAACTGTCTTTCTGTCTTTACAGTGTTTCATCATTTCATCCGCTATCTGATAAAGATAAGGGTCTAGAGCGCTGCCCACTTCACTGGCTTTAAAATCACCGGCTGATATGGAGACAGACGACAAATCGATTCTAAGCGGTATAGTCAGAGCCTTCATAGGTGCTAAATATTTATTTTTAGTTGCATCAGGCAAAGTGTACTCATAGGCCAATGTTTCAAAAAATTCTCCAAGATTTTTCTTATCCGTTCGATCAGCTGTTGCTGTGACTCCCAAAACTTTTGCTTCCTCAAAGTAAGAGAATACTTTTTGATAACTGGAAGCCAAGACGTGATGTGCTTCATCGACAATAATTGTGTCATAGTAGTCTTTAGGAAATTGCTCTAAACGTGATTCACGCATAAGAGTTTGAACACTCCCTACGGTCACGCTATAAAATGAATTTTTAGCTGTTTGTTCTGCCTTTTCAACAGCTGCTCTTAGTCCTGTTACCTTATAGAGCTTATCTGCTGCTTGGTCTAACAACTCCCCACGATGTGCCATGATAAGCACACGCTCACCTTTCCTAACTAAGTCTTTAGTTAAATCAGAAAAGGTGACTGTTTTTCCTAACCCAGTAGGAAGAACGAGCAGCGTCTTCTTAACGCCGCTCTCCCATTCTTCTTTAATTTTTTGATTGGCTTCTTTTTGATATGGACGTAGTTCCATCTAATCCTCCAAATCTAGCTGCATTTGTGGGTTAGCCTCATTATCAAGCTTATCTCGCATAGCGAATGCAGCTTCAAACTCTTCATCTTCAGTAAACTTCACAGTAACCGCATTAGAATTCATTTTGTAGGAGAAATCTTTATTGTTGTCCAATAGCCATTGAATAAAATTTTTAGTTGCTTGCTCAAACTGAAAAGTAAATTTACCTGTAATTGTTTTTTCAACGAACATTTCAAGCCTCCTTAAAAGTTATATGTGCCTTGTTGCGGTTCGCCAGTATTATCTGGAAACGGTGTAATATTCGGCTGTGGCTGTTGCATACCTGAAGCAGCTTGTTGCATTGGTGGTTGTTGGTAGCTTTGTTGTGGCATTTGCTGACCTTGTGGCGCTGTGTTTTGATAATTTGGTGTTTCTGGTTCAAGGAAACTGTCGATTCGGTTAGTTTGGGCATCCTTACCCGAACGGTCCTTATAGTTTTCAACAATAATTTTCACCTTGCCCCGAGCACCGAGGACACTCCCCCAATTCATTTTTACTTTACCTTCTGCATTTTTAGGTGCACCAATAGAAGTAAAGAACTGATTAATCTTCCATTGCATCTTTTTATAAAGATAAAATCTTTCTGTCAAAGTTGTTGTCTCACCAGTTGGAGCCGCTATTTCAAACGTTACTGTTGCCATAGGGGCATTAGCTGGCACCTTACTTTCACGGTTTGCTGGCTTTTCATAAATACCTTTTTCTAAATTAGTGATTACAAAAGGATACTCTCCCTCCGGTAACAAAACGAAAGGACTGCCTTCTTCTACTTCATCATCCCAGTCTAGAATTTCCATATCATTATTCATTTTTATATCCTCCTTTTGGTTTAGTAAGTTCTTTTAGATTTAATTTCCGCAAAAATTTTGTCCCATTGTGCAATTAAGCCACCTTGAATTAAATCATCCGGATAGTCTCGAATTAACATTTCATAGGGCTTGAATCCTTTCTCAGCTACAAGACTACGAATTTCTTCCTCAGTGACTCCATTTGTTTGCATAAGCTGTGCAAGTTCTTGGGGGATAGCAGAATCAATTGCCAGCGGCTCACGAGTAAATGGATTATCTTGCGGCACTTGTGAAATCTTATCAACAACTTGGGTTGGCTTTTCTTTTTGGAAAATATGCGCAATTGCTTCATACTCAAGCGGCAACTTCTCTGGTAGGTTATGCCGATTTTTAGCATCCCAAGCTGGGTGATGCGTTGTGAACATTACACGTTTCCCACCGGTAGCTTTTTTGGATTTTGTTTTACTATCTGTGACAATCGTGGTTTCATAGTTAGCAAATAGCACCATGTCCGCCCATTCTTTTAACAATGGCGCACACTGCTTAGAAAGTTTAAGCTGGTAGCGATCAAATGCCCCCATTTCATCTGGCTTTTCAAACTTTTTAATATCTGCATGAGCTGTAACTACCACATTTATGCCTTGTTCTGTCAATTCAGAAAGTAAATTGAGTAATTTACCAAATTCTTCTTTTACCATGGTATATCCTTTACCATAGCTCAAATCTTCAATAGAACTGATATTATTTCGAGCACATACTGCTTGATTAGCCAATGTTTCCGCCCAATCTGCCGTATCAATGACTAAGGTTTCACATACCTTACTATGCTTGATGTACTTTACTTCATCCAGCAACATCTGCCAACTTTGTGGTTTGTCTAAGCGTTTGACATCCATATTTGAGGTTGATCCTTCAGTATCAATAAACACTGGTGAAGGAAACTGTGAAGCAAGAGTTGATTTCCCAATTCCCTCTACTCCATATAAAACTACTTTTTGAGCGATAGCAGTTGGACCGCTTGAAATGTTAAAATTCATTTATTCCTCCTATAATTTCCAGGTAACCATCGGATAAGTTACAAATCCACTTCTTAATTCCATGCCAGTTTTTTCTATAATTCCTTCTTTTACTAATAGCTCCAGTAGTTCTTCACCTTTATACAGGTTAATATCAAAGAACTGGCTATTTTCAAATACCGGAAAATCAAGATTGACAGTTAGAACTGCATAAAGTTCTTTACTCTGAGTTTCTGCAGCTACTGCTAGACTTTGATCGTGAGTGTAAGTCGTTTTAGTCAGAACTAATTGTTTACCGTCAAAGGTTATTGTTTTACTCACTTCTATACTCCTTCTAGTATTTCAAGATACATTTTATTACGCTTAGTTTGGCATCTTACATAATTTCTAAACGGATCGTGATTGTCAGTGTAATTTAAATAGATTGTATTAGATTTGATACGTGCACTTATTTCCTTGACTAATCTTTCCTTTTCTCCTTCATAGAAATAAAGATACCCACCGCTTGTGATTTGATGTCCAGATAACGCATTATGAATTCGAATATAATCTTTAGTCTTATAACTTATTTCTTGAATTTCTATTTCTCTGGTAGCGATATTTACTCGAATTATATTTTTTCGATTCGGATGTTTCCTGCCTATATGAGTTTTTTTATTTAGTTCTGCCTTTGTCATCCCTTTTAGATTTTCCAAACGGCTATTGAAGCCATTACCATCTATGTGTGTGACACATTCTGGTGCATATCCATGAAACGTTTCAAAGACTAGACGACTAACAATTTTTGTAAAAGGCAGATTATCGTAAAAAAGAATTACCATATATCTCCCACGATTGACTCTACGCTTTAAAAATTTATTGGTTATATAAGAGTATATTCTTCCGTCCTTTGTAGCTCCATAATCTGGATAATTTGGTATTTGTCTTATTTCCATGGCTATACCTCAAAATTGATATTTGGGTTCTTCTGGTTCGACTGGACGAGAAGAGGCACTTGTTGCTTGTACCCTCTCCTCACTATAACCGTCAGAGATAATAATGGAACACTCATCACCTGTTGAAACTCGTGTTGCAATAGCTTGGAGTTGTTCTTGTTCTAACCATTTTCCAAACTCCTCTAATGTCTCAAGGTCCATCTGCTCCAGTTTGTCGATTAGAATGAAACCACATTCAGGCTTTAGCTTGCGCACAATAGCCGTAGAAACTTTGAGCTGTTCAGCCCCTGACATATTATCCCAGCGCTGTCCTTTATAAAGCAGCTCTCCATCAGAAACGGATAGTCCAGGCAAAGGAAGCTCCGCATCATCAAGCAATTTTCTTTTATCTTTACGAATATTTTCAATAGCTTCGTTGAGTTCTAGATACTGATTTTTATACTCCTGCGCATCCTCAAACGCCTTATCTTTATCCAGATTGGCTCGAACCTTGCGATTGATTTCATCCACCTGCTCAATATTGCGCTCTAACTCTTCTGTTGACTCATCATGTAAATCTAGTGCTGATTTTTCAGCAATTACAAGCTGTTGGTCAACTTTAGCTTTTTCTTCAATCAGTCGAGCTATTTCCGAATCAAGTTCTGCTTGTCGTTGTTTTAGGCTATCTCTCTGGGCTCTAATTCGCCCATTTTCAGCATTTTTTGCAAGTATAGCTTGTTGTTGCTTAATGAGTTCCGAAGCACTGACAAGCTCATGAGGAGCCTCTGGATAATACGTTTGTTCTTCTGCGAACTTCTTTTTTTGGTCAGCAATTTGTCCAATCATATGCCGCTCATTATAGAGTTCTTTTTCTTTTTGCTCTAAAGCAAGTAATTGCTCGCCTACCCCAATAATCTGTAATAGAGTTTTAGCTTTTTCTGAACTGGACGACTGCATGAACTTAGGCAAATTTATGGCCAACTCTTCAACAAATTCATTAAGCAACTGTTGTCCAGCTTTATTTCCACTTGGATCAATAACTTTTAAATCGCTGTTCTTTCCATCCCTACGAACTTCTAGCCCATTGCTCATCGTAATGTGCAAACGAGGTGGAAGAACACTGCCTTCACGATGAGGTTGACTAGGCTTGAATTTATTTCCTCCCAATGCCCAAGCAATAGAATCAAGGATGGATGTCTTGCCTTGTCCATTACGCCCACCGATGACTGTCAAGCCATTTTTCGTGGGTTCAAGCTTGACTGCTTTAACCCGTTTTACATTTTCAATTTCAAGTTTGTTTATTTTTATCATATTCCCTCCGAATTTGTGATATAATCAGAGTAGAATCCCTCCAAGGTTTCTACTCACTCCTAGTTACCGCTAGGAGTTTTTTGTTTTTTACACTCACTATCCCATCCTCGCTTCTTGGACTATTGATGTAAAACCATGAAATCGAGAACTCAATCGTCCTTCCTCAGCCATTGTTTCTCTTGAAGATAACTCTGTCTTCAAGTTACGGTTTTCATTACGTAATTTACGATTTTCCATCATTAGTGCTTGGATTTCCATTTGTTGCTTTTTAAACCATAAAGATTGGTCATTTTTATAAGACATTTTCTACTCCTTTTACTTATAGAGATAGATTCCAGAAAGTTTCATTTTTGAACGCTTAGCAATTGCTTTAGCTTCGTTGTATGCATTGATTCTCATAGGTTGAAACAAGTCTACGATGAAATCTTTATTTACAGTCACAGCTTTCTTTGTCTTTGGATCAAGTTGTTTGCGTTTGGCAGTAAGTACTGCATAAAATTTTCTTTTGTACATTTATATTCCCCTGTTTCTAGTAATCAACCCAAAACATATTTTTCTCGGCCTCAGCACTTCGCCAAGCGTTATATACTTCTGCGTTGATATACACCTCTCTGTTGTTGACTTTGGCATAACCATTCTTAAACTCAGAATCTCCAGCAGTCATTTTCCTCATTCTAGACTGATAAGTTCCCTCGCTCATAGGTTTACCATTCATACCAAATTTCTTTTTAAACTCTGCTTTTGTTAGCCAATTTTCATCGGCTAAATTTAGTGCCATATAACCTCCTTTACTTCTTGTCAGTAATTTCTACATGCTTAAGAGCAAACTCAAGCAAGCGATTTGTAACTTCAAACAGTGTAATGTTTGTCTGCTTACAAATTTTGTCAATGGCTTGGTAATTATATCCATCTACTTTGACAGTAGTTCGCATATCACTACCAGGTGCTCGAACCTCGAATTCTAGTTTTTTGGCTTCCATTTTGTTTCCTTTCTAACGAAGTTTGAAATCATCAATTATTTTTAAAATAATTTGATGAGCTTTTGGTGTTTGTAAACGTCCTGACAAGATATCAATCATGACGTTTTTAGCAATTCCATATTTTGCAGCTAAGCTCATTTTCTCAATTCCAGATTCTTCAATGAATGAATTGACTAACTTTAGACCATTGTCACTTGTTGGCATTTTTTTGTATCTCCTTTCTTATATATTTTTGTATAGGAAAAAGTTAGTGTTTTTATATATTTATATTTGACACATTTAGACAAATACTCTATAATAAAAGCATAGTTAAAACACCTAATAAAAACTTTATAAACATTCTTGGCGGAGCGTTTAAAGTGCTTTTTATAGGTCTATTTGCTAATCAAAATACTAACTTATCTCTACAAGATATATAATATACTTTTTCTCTAAAATTGTCAACCGAAAAATAGAAAAAAAGTATAAATATTTTTCTTGTACTCTCTGAAAGGTTGATACAAGTGAATTTATACGAAAAAATAAAAGAGCTAGCAGCTCAAAAAAAGATGTCAATAAAACAATTAGAGGAACATTTAGGTTATGGAAATGGAGTTATTGGTCGATGGAAAAATTCTAATCCAGGCATCGATAAAATCCAAGCTGTTGCAAAATTCTTTAATGTTTCTGTTGACTATCTGCTTGGTAATGAAGAAGCTACTGATGTTCCAGAGCTTACGATAGACCAAATTTTGGACAGTGTAGAAAATTATTCTGGTGGGGAACTTAGCGAATCTGACCGCGAGATGCTACGTATTATCATCGAGACCAAGAAAGCTGCTGTGGATAAAGGGATAAAAAAATAGAGGTCGCTCATATATGGACTGGAAAGATATCGTCAAACAAACAGGAATTGAGGTTATCTGGATAGACAAAGAATATAGTGAAAAAGGATCATATATACCAAAGTGTTCACTTTATCCAAATGGTGCAATTATTCTCAATTTAAACACCCACTCGGATCAAGTTGAGTACATTGCTCTTCATGAAATAGGACATCTGGTTTCTGGTAAATCCTTATCACTAGTTAATAAGCGTCTTGTACACCTCGAACACTGTCGAAATGAAGCAAAAGCTAACCGTTTCTTGCTTCGAAAAATAGCTCCTGATTTCGTAGAAGCTAATGAGTATAATCGTATTTGGGCAACCCCAGAAAAACTTTGTACTTGCCTTGGGCTAAGAAATACTTTTGAAAATCTCAAAATCGCTCAAGAAGAAATAGACGATGCACTTTGGAATGCATTGTAAATAATAATAATTTATATAAGTACGTGCGCTAATCACGATAAAAGGGGAAGGAGAACTTTATGGAATTGGAAAAATTAAAAGAAAACCTTAAATCACTGGGAACACGTGTTGAAAACCTAGCTCCTAGTATTACGAATGAAGAACAAACGAAAAATGCCTTTATCATGCCCTTTTTCCAAATACTTGGATATGATGTATTTAATCCTCTAGAATTTGTCCCAGAATTCACAGCAGATGTTGGTATCAAAAAAGGCGAAAAAGTTGATTATGCAATGGTTGTTGATGGTGAACCACAAATACTCATTGAATGTAAATCAATAAATGAAAAACTTACAAATCATGACTCACAACTTTTCCGATATTTTGGGACTACAAGTTCTAAATTTGGAATCCTTACTAATGGACAGGAGTATCGCTTTTATACAGACCTTGATGAAAAAAACAAAATGGATAAAACGCCGTTTTTAACCATTGATGTCACAAAATTCAAAGATAACCAATTTCTTGAGATAGCTAAATTTCATAAGGATAACTTTGACATATCCAAAATAACATCGTCTGCTTCCGAGCTTAAATACCTTAATAATCTTAAAGACTTTCTTTCTGATAATATTGATGAACCAAGTGAATCTTTTATAACTTACCTAATATCCCAAATTTACGATGGTAGGAAAACAAAAAATACCATTGAAGAATTTACTCCTATAATCAAAAAAGGATTCAACCAGTTTATTACCGAACGTGTAAATGAAAAATTATCTGCTGCTTTAAATACTAATGTAGAGTCAAAAACTTCTCAATCTGAAGAAATAGAAGTTACTAATGAACAAGATGATGGTATTATCACCACTCCAGAAGAACTGGAAGCTTTTACAGTTTTTAAAGTCACAGCGAATGACTTAATTGATGTAAATCGTTTATTTTACAGAGATACAAAAAGTTATTTTGGAATTTTAATTGATGATAATAATAGGAAATGGATTTTTAGATTTTATCAAAAAGCCACTAAAAATTTGATAGAAATTCGTGATCAAGGAACCTATGAAATTGATAATCCACTAGATATTGCTAACTATAAAGACAAAATAAAAATTGCTATAAACAACTATAAATAAAACGAAAAAAAGCCGCCCAAGTTTGGCGACTGTGGGGCGGCTTTAAACAAGGTTACAGAAAAAAACACGGCTTACGTGAAGTTTTCATGTACTCTATTTTACATGAAAAAGGAGTGAATTTCAAATGTGGATAGAAAAAAAGATAAATCCAGAAACAAACAAAGTAAAATATTTATTTAGAGAAAAATATAATGATAATTTGACAGGTAAAAAGCGGACAATTTCCGTAACATTTGATAAGAATACTCGTGAAACGAGAACAAAAGCTCAGAAAATCCTATTATCAAGAATTTCACTTCGCCAACAAGACAGCTCTCGTTCACTAAAGACCATCACTTTTGAAAATTTGGCCAACAAATGGTTTGAATATTATAAAAAACAAGTCAAAGATTCTACTGTCTATTCTGTACAAGGCCAAGTGAAAATTGTAATTGAAATGGTTGGCAAAGATACACTCCCTGCGAAAATCACTCCACAATATTTACGGCACAAATTTGAAGAGATTATGTTCAGCGACACAAGTAAACACAAAGTTTCTACCAGCTACGCCCGTTCTCTTAAATCACGTTTAAATGCAATTTTTAATTATGGCATTGATCACCACTATTTGATAGAGAATCCTATAGATAGACTAAAGATTCCAAATAAGAAAAAAGAAGCACATGTAGTAACTGAATTTTTTCTTGAAGAAGATGAGCTAAAAAATGTGATGAACTATCTCAAAAATCATAATATGCGCTATTATCTTTTTTGTCAATGGCTATACCTCAATGGTTTACGTTTCGGTGAAGCAGCAGCAATGCTCAAATCTGATGTAATAATAACCGAAGAACAGAGTTATTGCAAAGTTACAGGGACTCTTGATTATGCCGGAAAGAAAACCAAGAGTCAAACGAAAAGTTCTCAGACAAAAACTAGTTCTGGTATGCGAGAGGTTGAATTGAACTCTCAAGCCATAAAAATATTTCAAGAAGCTTGTAAGCTTTCCAAGAACTCTGAATATATCTTTACGACCTCAAACCAAACTCCACTCTCCATTGCTGCGCTCAATACTTACTTTAGAAAGCATAAGGAAAAAATGAACCTTAGTCAAGATAAGCGCATATCTACCCATATATTTCGACATACACATGTTTCTAAACTTGCTGAACTAGATATTCCCCTTCATATTATTCAGCGTCGTGTAGGACATGCTAATGAGGATATAACACGAGATATCTACTTGCATATTACCTCAAAAGCAAAAGATAAGACCAAAAAACTGCTAGAACTACTCTAGCAGTTTTAAACTCAATTGGCCCACTTTAGGCCCACTAGAAGATATGATTTTATAAAAATACTCCGAAAAAGCTATTATTAAGCCATTTATTTTTAAAACTAGCAATATAAGCGATATTCTGATAAATAGCATGCGCTGTTCCTTCAAAATACTTGCTTCCCTCTGCTGAAGAATAAGGTTGCAAAATTGTTACGTCACTGTTAACGCCATTTAATCCCCAAGGCGCCCCATTTCCGATATGTTCATTAAGTACCAAAGGTTCATATTGTGTAATGACACCGACATTTTTAACGTTTGAATTGACACAGTTGGACAGGGCAAAATCAATGATACGATAACGCCCTCCAAAGGGCACAGCTGGTTTTGCAACATCCTTGGTCAGCTTTCCCAGACGCGTTCCTTGTCCTCCTGCAAGAATAAGTCCAAGCATTTCTATTCCCATAACAGACCTCCATCTTTGTAGCATTAGAAATTTTTTATCAACTTAATACAAGTTTATATAATTAAAATAGCAAAGTCAAATGTTTTTAATATAAAACTCATTTTACTTTTATAAACAAAATGAAATTTTGTGAGAAACACTACCAGAAAAAGCTGTTATTCATCCATTTTATAAGATTTATGGTATAGAAAAGATAATCTTTTAAAACACATTATTCAAACTCATAATTATAAAGAAAATTTAATTTTTCATTTTCAACTTTCCATAAAAATAAGATTGATATTTTGACAAAAGTTTCATTACGTTATATATCCAAAAATTCAGAAAACTTATGATTTTTTTTGAGACTCAGTGAGCCTTAACAGAATTTCCACATATAAGTGACCTAATATGGTTTAATTATAATATTTTACAAGAAAATTTACCAACATTTACGCAAAAAGACACAGAAATGTAATCATTCTGTGTCTTCAATATATTATTCTTTGATTAAATTTGTCAACATTCCATTAATAAATTTACTTGATTTTTCATCACTAAAATCTTTTGCTAATTCAATAGACTCATTAATGGCAACGAGATTCGGTGTTTCTGTGAATAAGATTTCATAAGCACCTAAGCGGAGCAAGACCTGCTCAATCATTGTCAAGCGAGAAAAGCTCCAGCCTTTAGCCAAATATTCCGACAAGGCAGAATCAAGACTGTTTTGCTTTTCTAAGACACCATCAACTAATTCTGTGAAATAAGCGGGTGCTTCTACTGGCTCATCTGTATCATTATCGTAATTCAAGGCAAAAGCTTTTGCTTGAACCAAGATATCCTGAGAAGCTGTAGCAAACTTTGGTTCAGTCATCGCCAAAATTTCTGCAACTTCATCTTGAACGGTCAGAGGTTTAAAAAGCTCAACTGTAATCTTTTCACGAACACTTGAATGTACATCAGAGAACACCTTATTAAAAACTTCTAGTTTTTCTTCTGGAGTTTCAGCTCTGAAGCTTGCACGCAAGAAATCACGAACACGAACCGCAATGTTTTCTTCTTCCAGCTCGATATTAAAAAGGCGTACCAAATTCAAATTCAAGAAGATATCTTTGTATAAATCAACAGCTTCTTGATCCGTCATACGTTTAGTGTAACCGCCAAAATCACGGATAAAGCTCAATGCTTTATAAACTGCTGTTTTTTCACGATTAGGGATATCCAAAATTTCATAAATCTTGTCAATTTCTTTTAAAGGCTTTGTGAAAAAACGCGGAAAGTCACGGACTGGGATGCGCTCATCCTTATAGGCAATATCAAAGCGAATTGGCTTTGCCAATTCACGATTAATTTTTTCTATGTTGTTCTTAAACTCTGTCAGAACAGTTTCTGACATGGCTTTTCGGATATAGTATTCAAAAAGTGTTTGCACTGCACGCTGACGAATATTATGTTGCGTTAGCTTGTTAGGCATCAAAGAAGCCCTCATCAAACAAATCGTCAAAGCTTGGTTTTGGTAATTTTTCAGGAACAATACCTACAACATGGATGTTCACATCATCAATTACAATTTCTGTTGCTTGTTCAACTGCTTCTTTCACTTCTTTTTGAATATTGAGAGCTACTTGTGGCACGTTAATGCCGAAAGCCAAGTAGACATAAATATTAACAATAACCTTATCTTTTTTGCTTTCGATATAAACACCACGGCCTTCTGATTTTTTGCCGAGACTGTCTGAAAAGTGCTTGTTGCGTAATGCATAAACACCGTCAATTTTTGCAGTTGTGATGCCGATAATGACTTCAAGAACTTCTGGTGCAATAACGATTTCACCAAGTTCTGCAGTATGAACAGTTGTATCTGTCATCTTCTCTCCTCTATCTTTTCTTTTGCTTCTCCACGGAGCTGAGCTTTTATAGCACCTCAATATAAGTGAGGTCTAACAATAAACTGCTTATGCACGTTTAAGGTATTCACCCGTTTGTGTGTTAATTTCGAGCTTTGTTCCTACTTCTACAAAATCAGGAACGTTAACGACCAAACCAGTTTCCATCGTTGCTGGTTTACCTGAACCTGTCACTGTTGCACCCTTAATAGAAGGTTGAGTTTCAGTTACTTCAAGAACAACAGTTGTTGGCAATTGGATACCGATGACCTCTGTGCCATAAAATTGGATTTTTACATCTGTATTTTCAAGAACATAGAGCAACTCTTCTTTGACTTGTTCAACTGGAATTTCGTATTGATCATATGTTTCATTGTTCATGAAGAAAGCTGTATCGTCCATTTGATAAAGGTATTGTGCAGCTACTGTATCAATAACTGCTTGTTCAAACTTGTCTTCTGGACGGTATGTGTCGTCAAATGTAGAGCCTGAACGTACATCACGTAATTTCATACGCATGATTGTGTTACCTTTACCTGGTTTGTGATGACTTGCTTCCATAACACGGAGAAGCTTGTCTCCGTTCAAAAATGTCATTCCGGCTTTGAGGTCTTTTGCTGCTACCATAATTATATATATCTCCTAGTGAATATTCTATTTACTGCTCAAAGAGGCAGCCTTTAACAACTCATTTTAGCACAAATTCACCCTTTTTTCAAATTTCTGTTTATTTGCTAAAGGGAGCGTTTAAAGTAAATAGAGCTTTGCTTCAAGATATTAGATCAAAGTATCAGAAGTTCTTTTGGCGATTGTGTCAAGACTTGACAGCCTTCCTCAGTGATAAGTAAATCATCCTCTATCCGGACACCACCAAAGTCAGGAATATAGATTCCTGGTTCATCAGTAACGACCATGTTAGACTTGAGTGTTCCTTTTGCTTTGGCGCCAAAATAAGGAATCTCGTGCACATCTAACCCTAAACCATGACCGATACCATGTGTAAAGTACTCTCCATATGAGGCTGCTTCAATCACATCACGTGGTACCTTGTCAAAGTCAGCCAGAGTCATACCTTCCTTTGCTTCTGTGATTAAGGCTTCATTTGCCTGATGCACAGTATGATAAATTTCTCGCATCTTTGGATCGACCTCACCAACGAAGACGGTTCTTGTCATGTCACTCGCATAATGATTGTAGTAGCACCCGAAATCAATAGTTACAGGATCACCAAACTCAATCATTTTGTGAGTGGCTACACCGTGCGGCAAACTGCTGCGTTTTCCTGAAGCCACAATAGTATCAAAAGAAATACCGCTTGCACCCATTTCTCGCATTTTGAAGTCAAGAAAATTAGCGACTTCTATCTCTGTTCTTCCCGGCTCGATATATTTCAGTACAGCTTCAAATGCCTTATCAGCAATTTGACAAGCTTTCTTGATTGTGGCGATTTCATCTGAATCTTTAATTTGGCGTAACTCTGCTACAAAGTTAGCTGTAGGAACCAGCTTGGCATTCTTTAATTTTTCAGCCAACACACGATAAAATGCAAAATCAACAGTATCTTCAAAACCAACGACTTGAAGTCCTTCAGCAAGCTTTGCAATTTCGGCCAAGGCATCCCGCGTCTGGATAATCTCAAAACCCGTAATTAATTGACGTGCAATCCCAATATAACGATCATCAGTCATAAAGTAGGAATGATCTGCTGTCATGAAAACCGTTCCAGCCGTACCTGAAAAACCAGTCAAATAGTAGATATTTTTCATGTCAGTCAAGATTAAGCCCTCTAAATTTTCTCGTGCTATTTTTTCTTTTAAGTTACTGATTCTCATAGATTTCTCCTTTTCATTTGGGGTAGCTAACTCTATTATAACAAAGTCTGAACTATAATATTATATTTCTTTGCATAAAAAAGAACCTCCTAAAATAGATTGCCCTAGCCTTTACTATGGTGTCTATTTTACTTGGTTCCTCTTATCTTATGATAACTCCGCAACAATGGCTTTGAGCTGCGCTTTTGTTTGAACTCCCACAACCTGTTTAACCATTTGACCGTCTTTAAAGAAAATCAATGTTGGGATACTCATTACGCCGAAGGCTTGTGGTGTTGCTGGGTTTTCATCAACATCCAACTTGCAGATTTTTAGTTCTGACTCATCAAGTTCTTCAGCCAATTGTTCCAAGATAGGCGCTTGCATACGACATGGACCACACCATGTAGCCCAAAAGTCTACAAGAACTAATCCTTCTTTGATTTCTTCTCTAAAAGTAGCATCAGTAATATTATATTCCATTTTCGTACCCTCATTCTTTGTTATGAGTACATTCTAGCGAATTTTTCTCTGCTTTACAAATATTATGATTCTCTTTAAATTTTAAATCATTTTAGGGTAGCAATTGTTGCTCCACTTCCTCCAGCATTTACAGGAGCATACTCATAACTCTTGATATGTCGATGTTTTTGTAGTTTTTTCTGAACCATTTCACGGATGACTCCTGTCCCTATACCGTGTATAATCGTAATTTGTAACAGATTTGCCAAAAGCGCTTGATCAATATAATTATCCAACTCGAGCTCTGCTTCTTCATAGCGCATCCCACGTAAATCCAACTGTGCCTTCACTTTATTACTTACTTTTCGCGTAACTGATTTTGTTTTAGCTGGTTGGTGTTTAGCAGCTTCTTCCTCCGTTAACTCAAACTCATTCTCTTGTAGTTTAGTCATTATTGAACCCATCTGAACCTGCCAACGTCCATCTTTTTCAAGACGAATAAGTTTTCCGCGCTGACCATAAGCCGTAACAAGGACTTCAGCCCCCTGCTTGAGCCCACGCTGGGCTTTAGCTTTTTTCAAAACCTTATTCTTACTATAATCAACCGCAGGAACTAGGTTTTCAAGTTCGCCACGTGCAGCTATAATCTCATGAGGTTTGAGCTGTGCCTTCTCATTAAGTGTTTTGAGAATGGCTTGTGCTTCTTGGCTTGCTTTTTTCACAACTTCTTGTGCTTCACGTTTAGCCTTTTCCAGCTCTTGCTCACGCTCTCGATTAATCTGGTCATAAACTCTGGTCAAGTCCCTATGAAGTGCAATATTTTCATGCTCTAGCTTTTTAATATGGGCGGCAGCTTCCGTCACTTCACGCGTCTTTTCTTCCAAACGAGCAATCATCTGATTCACATCATGTGCTTCATCTGAAAGCAGGTCACTGGCTTGTTGGATAATGTAATCCGACAAGCCTAAACGCCGTGAAATCTCTAAGGCATTTGAACGCCCTGGCACGCCAAGTTGCAAGCGAAAAACCGGACGCATTTGTTCAATATCAAACTCCATGCTTGCATTAATAACTCCAGATGTTTCCACACCATAAGCCTTGAGTTCTGGATAGTGCGTACTCGCCAGCGTCTTTACATGCCTTTCACGTAAAAATTCTAAAATGGCAATGGCTAGCGCTGCTCCTTCCTTGGGATCTGTACCTGCTCCCAGCTCATCAAAAAGAACCAAGGAAGTGTGGTCAGATTTTTCCAAAATCTCTACAATATTTGTCATATGACTTGAAAAAGTCGAAAGACTTTGCTCAATTGATTGTTCATCGCCAATATCTGCAAAGATTTCGTTGAAGACATGCACTCGGCTTCCCTTACCCGTCAAAATAGGAAGGCCAGATTGCGCCATTAAAGTCAGCAAACCCACCGTCTTTAGGGTAATGGTTTTACCGCCAGTATTAGGACCTGTAATGACAATCGTATTTAAACTGCTGTCAAACTTTATATCATTAGATACAACGACTTTCGGATCAATGAGTGGATGCCGTGCATCGTAAAAACAAATGTCATTATCATGCGCCAATTCGGGAATACTTGCCCTGTATTTTAACAAGTAGTTATATTTGGCTTTAATCAAGTCCAGATGACCTTGCACCCAAGCATTTTGTCGAATATCTGCACTGAATGGTTTTAATTGCTCACTGAGTTCACGTAAAATCCGAAGGATTTCGTTTTTCTCCTCAATTTTCTTTTGATTGAGGTTATTGTTAAGGGAAACGACTGCATTCGGCTCAATATAAAGTGTTTGTCCCGAGGCGGACATGTCATGTACAACACCTGAGATTCTATTCTTACTGTCTGCACGGACAGGAAGAACTTGACGTTCATTACGAACGGTAATCAGATTTTCAGTCAAAGAAGCTGTGTTTTTAGACAGGAGTTCCTGCATAACCTTTTTGATTTCTGATTGGTAACGTTTGATGGCTGAACGAATGTGCATCAGCTCGGGTGAAGCATTGTCATAAAGTGTTCCAGAATTATCAAAAATTTCAAGAGCTTTATGAACGGTAGAAAGGTCCGTAAACTTGCTGATGAGTTCTTCTAAAGCCGGAATATTAACATTCTCTGCCTCCTCAAAATAGCGCAAGATATTCAGTCCCTGCTGAACAATTTTTTTAATTTCTACAAATTCACGGCCGCTCAGCTGAGCATCCAGTTCTAAACGTCGTAAGATCTCACTAATGTCACCCGTTTTAGACAACTGAATTTGTCCATTTTCTTGTATTAGTTTTTCAAACTCAGACAGTTCATCAAATAAGGGTTGTATTTTACGTCTATCAGAAAGAGGCTCTAGTTCTTCCAGCTCTTTTTTCCCTTGAGCGGTGGTTAAAAAGGCCAAAAATTGCTCTTTGACCTTATCAAATTCTAAAATTTGGATGATTTTTTTATTCATAAGTTTTAAATATTACCTATAATGTTCTCAATAAAGATATTTTTCAGCATTCCCGAAGAAATCGGAGTATAGCTGACCATTAACCGGGCTAATACTGAGGCATTCAACTGATTTTGAACGTTCATCATCGGTACAAGTGCCAATAGAGTAAGAGCCATCTGAATCCCAAAATAAGTTGCTCCTACAGCAAGTACACCCGCAATAATTTTTCCATTTTTTCCAAGAGGTTGTAAGCGCGTAATATGGACAAAAAGTCCAATAAGACGAATGACAACATAGGAGAGCACAAAAATGACAATAAAAGCTAACCCTGCGTAAAAAGCTTCATCAACTTGGAACAGTATGCTGTTATCAAAAAAGAGTAAGCGAGAGTCTGCTGTTGCACTTGAAAAGGGGACCCACATTGTGAGGTGCGCTGCCAGCGTCTTATAATTTAAAAAGGCAATGATAGCTGATACAATGAGGCCTAAACTATAAATTGCCTGCAAAACCAATCCGCGGGAATAACCAACTAAAAAGGCCCATACCAGCAATGCTAAAATAAGTAAGTTAATAAGCATAATCTTTTCCTAAATTTCTGTAAATCATTCGTATTATACTCATTATACCTTATTTTCTCCTCATTTACCAAAAAGGCTTGAAGAATGTCCTGTTTGCAAGCTGTGGCTAAATTTTAGCTTCTGTGTCATATCATTGATGGCGAGAACTGCTTCGCCAAACCCAACAGACATTAGAGGTGCTTTTCCTTCATAGTCACTTGCATCACCAGCTACATATAGCCCCGTAACATTTGTTTCCTGCTGCCGATTAGACTGGATTCGTCCTCTGCGACTGAGAGCTATTTTTTCATTTAAATCCACATGATTGGTCATCATTCCATAATTTACCAAGATTTTTTCCACTTCTAATTTCTGTATTTCCTCAGATTTCACACGTTGAAGCACAAGACCATTTGTGGATAAGAAGACAGGGAGATATGGCGTATGCACTTCAACTGTTGATTTTTCAAGTTCCGCTACAGTTAAAGCATGCGCTCTAAATGAGGATCGCCGATGAACCAAGTGAACTTTTTTCGCCACCTTCTCCAGCATAAGTGACCAATCTAAGGCACTGTCACCACCGCCTAGAACAGCTACTTCTTTCCCACTGTATTCCTCTAAATTTTTTATAAAATAGTTAATCCTCCCTAATTTATGAAGTTCTTCCTCGCCCTCAAGATTAAGCTTACGCGGACTTAATAATCCAGAACCTGTTGTCAGTAAAACTGCTTTTGAACGATGTGTCCCCTTATCCGTTTGCAGTTTAAACTCCTTGCTCTCATCATCTAAACTGATATTTTCCACCTTCTCATCCAAATAAAGCTCATGTGGAACACGCGCAAGCTGTGTCAAAAGATTTTCTGCCAAAGCTGCACCTGAGATTTCAGGAAGTCCTGCTATGTCATATATCATTTTATCTGGATAAAGTGCTTGGGGTTGACCGCCTGCTTCTTCTAAAGCCTCAATAATTTTGACCGTCATTCCACGCATACCCGCATAAAATCCAGCATAGAGTCCAACAGGACCTGCACCGATAATTGTTAAATCGTATAAATTTTCCATAAAGACATTATAGCAGAAAAGCATATTTGTCAAAAGTTTTTGACATTCCTTGGTTTGAAATTCTAAAAGAACTCTACCGAAGTTCATTCCGATAGAGTTTTATAGTCTTTATCCCACACCGAAAAATCAAATTCTAACTTGATTCTCTTTGCAATTCTTCTGGTTATATCTGGAACAAGACCCTTGTTTTCAGCTTCAAACACGTCCTAACAGTTTCTTTATCCCCTGAATAATCTTGTATTTTATCGGTTGTGGATAGTATGAAAATTCTCCAACCTTTTGTGTAATGTAGCCGCCAAAGTTTTGCTTAAACTTCAAAACACCATCACTGCCGTCAAATTTACCTGAAATACCGTAGAAGTTATATGTTACCAACTGACGTTCAAGTGCATGAAGCATGGCTGTATGTTGCATGAGGAAAGGCCCTCCAAGCTTGCCATAGGCGCCATCTGAACCACCATAAAGGTAGAGAAATTCGCGATTCACTTCAATAAAAACACCCGCTGCAATTGCTGTTCCACCTTGAAAAGTCAGCAGAAATTCAATGTTGTCACCGAAAGCCGTATAGAGTTCTTGATAATAGTCCAAGTCCTTTGTTGCGAAGTGGCGTTTTTCTCCCGTGTTGCCAATCAATCGTTCAACTTCTGCAAGCTCATCATAAGTTGCAGCTCTCACGATAACTTCATTTTTTATCGCTTTTTTTACATTGCGCTTAGCATTGGAGTTATAGCTTTTGAGAAGCGATGCTTCGTCAGTGATTTCGGATAAATCCTTAATATATTGCCATTCTGCAACTGCATCTTGTTCTTCATAACCAACATGACGTCCATTATAAGTCAAGCCTAGCTTTTTCATCTCAGAAATAAAGGACTCATTAGCTTCTTCTAACGCTTGTCCCTTACTGTCAAAAACCATATAGTTTATGTCTGGCCGCACCTTCACTTCTAGGACTTGATGATTTTTAGCATATTTTTTTAATTCTTGAATAAAATAATTAAAAATGACTTGGTCAAAGTTACCAATCGGTCCAAAATTAATTTCAAGCTTTGCACCGCCAGAAACAGAAATAGAAGTTATCAAAGCTGCCATCTTAATCTTATCATTGATTGTTACGGCTAGAAAATTAAGCTTGTACCCCCGCTTTGCCAGCATGTCTGCCATCTGCGGCGTTTGCAAAAAAGATGTTGTTTCTTCAGCTGCAAATGCTGTAAATTGTTCTTGAGAGATTTCTAAGAATTCCATTATTTTCTACCTAAAATAGTTTTAGCCATGCTTAAGATTTTATGCTTAAGTGGTTTTGGATAGTAAGTGAAATAACCCACCTTACGTACGACATAGCCTGAAAAATTTTGTTTAAAGTGTAGGACACCATCTGTGCCGTCAAAAGTACCGGCAATCCCAAAGAAATTATAGCTCTTTACACCCTTATTCAAAGTTTTTTTCATCACATAATGTTGGATAGCGAATGGTGCATATAATTTTTTAAACGCTTCATATGAACCACTGAACAAATAGATTGTCTCGCTGGCGCCGTAAATAAAGAGTGAACCAGCTAATATGATATCTTCACGACCATGCTCCGCAATAAACTCGCGCGCTTCTGCTAAACGAACTTTTTGAGTTTCAAGCTGATTTTCTAATTCCTTACGTTTGCCCTCTTTTTTAGTTTTTTCAATCTGACCTGTAAGTTTATCAATTTGAGTTACAATAGCCTTCTCATAATCAGCAAAGTTGATTTCTGCAACCAGAAACTCTGCTTTATCACCAAAAGTTTTATAAAGACTTTGGTAATAGGCTAAGTCATGATCATCATAACCACGACGTTCCGAAGTTTCAGAGGTAATTTTTTTGAACTTGTCTAGTTCTTCATAGGCCAAAGGGCGTACCCGAATACCGAACTGCTGTGTTTTCTTTACAGAATATTGCCCATCCTTAGTGTAAGATTTAAGCAATTTTTTGTCATCTGCAATTTCTGATAAATCTTTGATATAGTGCCAAGTTGACTCTCCACGTTGATTATAGCCTACTTCTAAACCTGTGTGATTATAGCCAAGCTCTTGCATGTCTGCGATAAATTTTTGATTTTCTGCTGTAAGTGGATGCCCTGAGCTGTCAAATTCTTGATAGTTTGTATTAGGAATAACCAAGAGTTCCATACCACCATGCTCTTTGACAAACTGTCGCAGTTCTTTATAGAAAAACTTTTCCACAGCCTCTTGATATTCTTGATAAATTGGACCATACTGGATTTCGTAATGCTTCCCTCCAGTCATACTTTTTGCCCCTAAAAGAGCGGCCATTTCTATTTTGTCGGATTGGACAGCCAAGAAAGTGACTTCCCAACCATTCGCCTTCATCAAGTCTGCCATTTCAGGAGTCTGTAAAAAACTTCCACGGCTTACGTTTTCATTGAACTGGGCAAAATCTTCAGCCGAAATTTCTCTTAATTTATAATTCAAAACATATCCTTACTTCTTTAATGATTTTACTTATTATAGCAAAAAAGGCCAGATATTTCAGCCTCTCTTTCTAAACAAAAGCGTTTTTTCCTTTTGCGCAAGTTGATCCTTGTCCTGAACTGCCACAAAAATAATAAGCGCCACAAAAACAAAAGTTGCTAGGAATAAAAGATAGTTTAGCAGTGAAAAATCACGTATACCAAAGCTCGCCACATCCACAGTGTGAATAATATTTCTTAATAAATTTAAAGAAGCAGCGCTAAAAAAGAGCAAAACAATCCCAAAGTTTGATAAACCAGCATCACGAAAACGGCGTGCAAATAAGGCAAGTGTTGGTAGAAATAAGCCTAAAGCAATGAGGAAAATAATAAATAAAAGCAGCCAGCTCGCAAGAAAAGCATGTCCGAAAAATATATTCTCAAAGAGCTGAGTGCCCGAAAACAGCAGTCCCAAAACAGTGAAAAGAGCAACAATGCTAAGTTGAACCATCCAAAAGCTGAGACGACTACTCCTTCCTCTAAAAGATACATAGCCCACAAAATAATTCTTTATAGCTTGAAAAAATGATTCATGACCCATTTCTTGAATTTTAGGTGTTCTATAAACAGGTTGTGAAAACTCAGGCATACCAGCTTGTGACTTGGATGAGGGCAAAGCGTTAAGAATAAGCATACTTAAAAAGCCACCAAAAGGTACTATAAGGATAAAAATCAGTTCCCAAGGTAAACCAGTATCACGTAAACGACGTACAGCTATGGCGCAAAAAGGAAGAGCAGCCACTAAGCTATAAAGCCCCCATAGTCCAATGAAAAAATAGGAAAAAACAGACCAGATGTCTGGCAGCACATCATTTGATAACAGGTTAAATAATCCCGCTAAGATAAGTAAACACAGTGTTAAGACACCATGCCCCAACATAGCCAACCAATAGTCTTTTCGATTGGTTCTTTCTTTGAAAGAAATATACCCTAACCAAAATTTTTGATAAGATTGTTTGAAATCTCTGAAACTAAACATATTTTCCTCATTTCATTAGTAATCGTTTTGCTTGCGCTAAGGCTTCTACAGTTACATCATCCCCTGCTAACATTTTTGCAACTTCCTCAATCCGTTCTTCTAAGTGAAGTTTTCGAACTGTTGAAGTTGTGACATCATCTGTTGAAGCTTTTTCTATGTAAAATTGCGTGTCAGCAATAGCGACAACTTGAGGGAGGTGGGAAATCGCCAATACTTGCCCTGCTTGTGCAATCTTATATATTTTTTGCGCAATTGCCTGAGCAACACGTCCTGATACACCTGTATCTACCTCATCAAAGACAATGGAAGTTTTATTTTCACGTCTTGAAAAACTAGATTTAATGGCCAGCATTAGACGGGACAGCTCTCCACCAGATGCTGTTTTTGCCAAAGGCTTGAATCCCTCTCCTGGATTGGTTTGGATATAAAATTCTACTTGCTCATTACCTCTGCTTGAGAATTTTCCACTCTCAAATTTCACAGAAAAGTCGGCTTTTTCCATGTAAAGATCAGCAAGCTCTTTTTTTATGTCTTCTTCAAGTTCTTTGGCTATAGCATGCCGCGCAGTATTGAGTTCTTCACTCGCTACCAAAAGTTCTGCTTGTGCTTCCTTAAGTGCTTCTTCTAGACTCTCACTGTCTTCTGTTCCTCCGGTCAAGTCTGACAGTTCGAGCTGTATCTTTTCCAAGCTTTGCAAAACATCAGAAAGTTCTGGACCGTATTTTTTACGCAGTGTGTTTAAAGTTAAGATTCTTTCTTCAATTTGCAAAAGCTCTGTAGGGTTAAACTCAATCATATCCATAGCTGTTGCTAACCTTGTGGACACTTCTTCAAGTAGATAATAAGCATCCATTGTTTTGTCCGACAAGTCTTGATAATCTTGATCAAACTCAGCAGCATGTTCTAACTCAGACATAGCTGTACGAATGCCACTTAGACTTGAAAAGTCCCCTTCGTCATCGTCCAAAGCCAAATAAGCTGTATTCAGGGCATCTGCTATATTTTTAGCGTTGTTGAGCTTGGCTCTGCGTACTTGCAATTGTTCATCTTCTTTTAGGTCAATTTCCGCTGCTTCAATTTCTTCCACTTGAAATTGTAAAACTTCAATACGCTGCGCAAACTCCTGCTCATTTTTTTGGCGGGTTTCTAAAGCTTGTCGAATTTTTTTATAGTGTTCAAACTTAATCTGATACTCCGACTTGATTTGTTCAAATGTTTCATCTCCAAACTCATCAAGCAAACGGAGGTGATGCTTAGCATTCATTAATTCTTGATTGTCATGTTGACCATGAATATCAACCAAAAGCTCTCCTATTTCTCGTAATGTTGCAAGATTAACCATTTGCCCATTCACACGACAAACTGAACGGCCGTTAGCAAAAATATCCCGACGCAAAATAAGTTCACTGCTGCTTTCAAGACCTAAATCTTCAAGTCTCCGCTCAAGTTCTTTGTTTTCCTCTGCAAAAAATAGCCCCTCAATCTCGGCCTTATCTTTGCCTGTACGGACAAAGTCACTCGAACTACGCCCGCCAAGTAAAAGCCCCATTGCATCAATGATAATAGACTTCCCAGCTCCAGTTTCACCTGTCAAAATCGTCATTCCATTTTCAAAAGAGATATGAATTTCTTCGATAATTGCAAAGTTTTTGATAGAAATTTCTTGTAGCATACCGTTTCCTTTTATAAACTTAATTCGTCATAAATTGTATTCGCTTGCCGTCTTGTTTCACAGATAATCAAAATACTGTCGTCATCCGTCATAATTGAAAATATTTTTTTATTGTATCGGTTGATCAGACTCTTTTTAATGACGCTGGTTGTTCCAGGTTTAGCCGTGATTGAAATCATGTTTTCATGCATTTTCAATTCAAGAATCGCCTCATTGGCCAGTTCTTTATGCAAGAGATCTTTTTGCTCTTCGTCATGCTGGTGTGGCAAAGCATAACGATAGCCTCCTTGACTTCCGGGGATTTTGATGAGAGCTAAGGACTTAATATCCCGTGAAACCGTTGCCTGAGTCACATCGATATCATTTTCCAAAAGCTCCTGTACAAGCTCGTCTTGAGTTTGCACTTCTTTTGCGGTAATGAGTTTTGAAATAAAATCAAGTCGTTCTTCTCTTCTCATGTCAATGTTTCCTTTTCTGTTTTTAGTACAGCTTCAATATCAATATGAGACGCGACTGTAGCTGCCTTTTCTTTTTTCAAATGCACTAAAAATTCAACATTCCCTGCCCCTCCTTTGATGGGAGAAAAGGTTAAGTGTTTTACTGAAAATCCAGTACTCAGCGCTGTATTTATGACTTTTTCAATCGTCCACTTGTGTATTTTCGGATCCTTAATGATTCCATTTTTCCCCACTTGATTACGCCCAGCCTCAAACTGTGGTTTAATCAAAGCAGCAACGTCTCCCTCTTCTGCCAAAATATCAAACAAGGGAGGTAAAATCAAGTCAAGAGAGATGAAGCTAACATCAATTGAGGCGAATTCTGGTTGTCCTTGTGTAAAATCTTCTAAAACAGCCTTGCGAAAGTTAAACTGTTCCATCACCACAACACGACTATCTTTACGAAGTTTCCATGCGAGCTGGTTGGTTCCAACATCCAAGGCATAGACACGCTTAGCACCATTTTGAAGCATAACATCCGTAAAACCTCCTGTTGAGGCACCAATATCCAAGCAAGTTTTTTCTTCCACAGAAAGGTAAAACTCTTGCAGAGCTTTTTCTAACTTCAGACCACCACGACTCACATACTTTAGCTTTTCTCCTTTGAGCCTTAGTTCTGTACTGTCTTCAATCTTTTGTCCTGGCTTATCAAAGCGCTCACCTGATTTAGCATCCACCACTAAGCCAGCCATAACACCACGTTTGGCCTGCTCTCTCGTTTCAAATAAACCTTGATTTGCTGCTAAAACATCTACTCTTTCTTTCATTTTATTTCTAGACTTTCTATAATTTCGATAATTTCAGCACTTGATGCAACCTGTGCCAAGTCATCTTTTACAGTTTTCAGCAATCGCTTTAAAGCTTCCTGTGCACCTTGTAAACCAAGTAGGGCAACATAGGTTGACTTTTCTTCCACTTGATCTTTTCCTGGTGTTTTGCCGATTTCTTCAAATGTTCCTGTCACATCAAGAATGTCATCCCGTATCTGGAAAGCCAATCCCAAATTTTGTCCAATCTCTCGTAACTTTGCCATAACATCTTCTGGTTGTTCAGCAATAATTCCAGCCGCTACAAAAGGGAAAGCCAACATTCTTCCTGTTTTCAAATGATGGATGTTTTTAACTTGCTCCGTGGACAAGGTTTTTCTCTCAGCATCCATATCTAAAATTTGTCCAGCAACCATCCCCAAAGAACCACTTGCATAAGATAGCTCTTTCACTAAGTCTACAACTATTGGTGCAGAAAAAGATGACTTTGCCAGTATATAGTAAGGGTCCAAAAAAAGCGAATCTCCTGCCAAGATTGCTGTTGCTTCATCAAATTTTTTGTGATTCGTCAGCTGTCCCCGACGGTAATCATCATTGTCCATGGCCGGAAGATCGTCATGAATCAAACTGCCCGTATGAATCATTTCTACAGCAGCAGCAACTTGATAGTGCGCTGTTTCAAGTGGAATCCCAAAAGCTTTAAGCATCTGTAAGAACAAAAGGGGACGAATTCTTTTTCCACCTGCTGTAAGTGAATAAACTATTGAAGCTGCCAAGTGTTGAGGAATTTCAGCTTTTTCATAAAATTTTGTGAGCTCTTTCTCAAGCATTTTCATATTGATAACCATTTCTTATATTATCCCATTTCAAAGAAATAATGTCCAATAGAAAATCGCGTGCTCTGCAGCTGAAAAAGTTCCTTTGAGTGAAAAACATTCTCTGTAAGAAAGAGACTAAAAAATTCTATTTTATCCAAATTGTACAAAAATAGAATCTTATGCTTGAGCGATTTTCTCTTTATATTTTTATGACTTATTGCCTTTTCTCAACAGAAATCTGAAACAAAAGTCGAAAGTTAATGGATTTAAAACAAAACGCAAAAAAGCTTAACCAATCTATTCTTGTACTTAGGGTTAAGCCTTCTCTATTTTTAAGGATTTTGCCATAGCCTATGAACTTATTTTTTAGACTTTCGAATCCTTTTTGTTGCTCTTATCTGCATCTGTCTCCCTTTTTTATATTTTGGTGGGGAAACAACGATTTTTTCCTATTTGCTTACTTATTTCTATCACAGTAAAGCCAGGTTTTAATGACGTTCTCTGTTAAAGCCTTGATGTTTTTTAAGGTTACTTCTTTGTCCATTGCTTCTTCCAAAGAAAGTACTGCGCGCTGAATACTGTAACTTGCCAGCAGTACTCGGTTCATTTCTCCTAGCTCATCTGCCAAAGCCCCACAAAAAGCAAGCGTCGGTACATTGTATTTTTCTCCCAGCTTTGCCATTCCGAAAGGAACCTTTCCCTTTGCAGTCTGAAAGTCCATCCGTCCCTCGCCCGTGATAATCAAGTCTGCATTTTTAATACTGTCTTCAATTTTTAGAAGCTGAGCAATTTTAGAAAATCCTGACTCTAGTCTTCCACCTAGTAAGATAATAGCTGCACCTAAGCCTCCGGCTGCACCTGTTCCTGGTATCTCTTGCAGGTCAATATTTCGTTCTTGTTTTATTTTTTGAGCAAAATTCTGTGCAGCCAAGTCTTGGGCTTCAAGAATTTCAGAATTTCCTCCTTTTTGCCTGCCGAAGAATTTTGCATAACCTTTTGGTCCTGCATAAACATTAGTGACATCAGCTAAACCCGTGATTTTTATATCTGAAAAGTCTTCGCCTTCTAGGGCCTGCAAAAGACCCAAGCCACCATCAGAACTTCCTGTACCTCCAAGACTGAGTATAATTTCAGTTGCCCCTCTCTTTTTAGCATCTAAAAACAAGGCGCCAAGTCCAAAAGTTGTTGCCTTTTGAACCGTTTCTTCACTGGGTATAACTTTATCAATTCCTACCACTTCGGCTGCCTCAATAAAAGCCAGCTCCCCATCAATCAATAGATAGGAAGCCTGCAAGGGACGTTGTAATAAATCAACTGTTTCAACATTGATATAATGTCCACCCAAGCCAGTTTTTACTGCCGAAAGACTTCCTTCTCCACCGTCAGCAATTTCAAAAGTTTCAACTTTTATCTCGGGAGAGAACGACAAAATCGCAGTCTTTACTGCCTGATTTAGCTCTGCACTTGTGACAGAGCCTTTAAAAGAATCTATCGCTACTACGACTTTCATATTTTTCTCTCTTTCGCGGCCTTGTATTGTCATCATAGTGAAGGAAAACTATTTTTACTCTCCTTGAGTCGTTTCTAATTATAATACAAAATATTGTTACTTGAACAAGCCTTATTCTCCTAAAAAGTCAGTTTCTGAGCCGTCCTTGCCAACAATCTTCACCAGAGTTTTTTCCGCTTCATTTAGGGTTGCTTTAAGTTTTTCAGAGAGAAGCATTCCCTTTTGAAATTCAGAAATGGCATCTTCTAAAGCCACATCTCCACTCTCTAGTTTTTTGACAATTGTTTCAAGTTCTACTAAATTTTCTTCAAATTTTGCTTCTTTTTTTGTAGCCATACTTATCCTCTATTTTATTTCTGCACGAACTGTACCGTCGCTCAACTCAAGATTGACTTGATCACCAGTTTGAACATCATTGACGCTTTTAATAATTTTACCACTGTGTGTGGTGACAAGTGAAAATCCACGTGCTTTGATTTTGCTGATATCCATCAAGAGGAGAGCTTGCACCAAATTATCCACTTGATTTTTCTTTTGCTCATAAAGTTTTGCAAAAGCAGGAGTGAGTCTACCAGCCAATAATTCATAGCGATGTTTCTCCCGATAAATTTTGTTTTCAGTCAAATTTTGTAAACGGCTGGTCAAATGGTCAATCTTCTGAATATGCCCGTCATAGAGACGCTCAGGCTGCCGAAAAACTACTGAATTGGCCAGTTTTTCCACCCGCTCTCTCTGTGTCTGGATAAGGTGAGTGACACGGTTGCGCATGCGGAGCTCTTGATCATCTGCCCAAGCTAACAAATCCAGCTTTGTATTAGGAGTTGCTAGTTCGGCTGCTGCTGTTGGTGTTGCTGCGCGTCGATCGGCAACGAAATCAGCTAAAGTCGTATCAGTTTCATGTCCCACTGAGGAGATAACTGGGATACGAGATTCAAAAATAGCACGTACAACAATTTCTTCATTAAAAGCCCATAAATCTTCAATGGAGCCACCACCTCGTCCAATGATGAGTATGTCAACGTCCGCACGTTCATTCACAGCTTCAATATTTGCTGCTATTTCTTCCGCAGCTCCTGCGCCTTGAACCTTTGTTGGATAAAGTAAAATCTGACTCATTGGAAAACGACGGTTAACTGTTGTGATGATGTCTCTTATAACAGCACCAGACGGGCTAGTAACCACTGCAATTTTTTTAGAAAAAAGTGGCAGTTCTTGCTTCCACTGCGGGTTGAATAAACCTTCTGCTGTTAATTTTTTTTTCAGCTGTTCGAACTTCACAGCCAAAGCACCAATACCATCTGGAACAATATTTTCAATATTGATAGAATAAGAACCTGAGGGAGCATAGAGGCTGATACGACCAGTCACAAGGACTTTCATCCCATCTTCCAGTTTAAAATCGAGTTTTTTAAACTGTCCCGCCCACATAGTTGCCTGTATTACAGCTTTTTCATCTTTAATTGCAAAATACTGATGACTGGGACGTTGACGAAAATTTGAAATCTCTCCTGTCAAGTAAACACGTTCCAAATAAGGATCACGATCAAACTTTGCTTTCAAATATTTGGTGAGAACTGATACTGTTAAATACTCTGTCATATTTTTATTCTTTCTAGATGTGCTTAATTTATCCTAGACTTCCATTATTTCATCGAAGTTTCTGCTGCACGTATAGTTTGTTCCATCAGCATAGTGATTGTCATCGGTCCAACTCCACCGGGAACTGGGGTCAATAAGCCCGCAACCTCTTTTACCTGCTCAAAATCAACATCACCATGGAGTTTACCGTTTTCATCACGATTCATTCCCACATCAATGACAACTGCACCTGCTTTTACATCTTCCGCCTTGATAAAACGGTCTTGCCCAATAGCCACGACTAAAATATCTGCCGAACGTGTCAGTTCAGAAAGATTTTCCGTACGTGAATGCGCAATCGTTACTGTTGCATTCGCCATCATCAGCAGCTGAGCCATTGGCTTCCCAACAATGTTTGACCGACCAATGACAACTGCTTTTTTGCCTGAGAGTTCCACGCCATAAGCTCGGAACATCTCCATAATGCCTGCTGGTGTTGAAGGAATCATCAAGGGACTGCCGCTCCACAGCTTACCCATATTAATAGGATGAAAGCCATCAACATCTTTTTCAGGTGATATTGCGAGCAAAACCTTTTCTTCCGAGATATGTGGAGGGAGTGGCAGCTGTACAAGAAGCCCGTGCCAAGAAATGTCGTTATTATAGCTTTCAATCAAATCTAGTAACTCCGCTTCAGAAATTGTGTCTGGTAAACGAACAATTTCAGACTTAAGACCAAGTTTGGCAGCTACACGCTCTTTATTTCGAACATAAACTTGGCTTGCTGGATTTTCCCCAAGCAAAATAACAGCAAGACCTGGCTGAATGCCCTTTCCTTTCAGTTTGTCAACTCTATTTTTAAGTTTTTCTTGCATTGTTTCTGCAAGAGCTTTTCCATCAATAATTTTCATACTTTTATTTTAGAAAAAAATAGGACAAAAACCCTGTAAACAAGCTCTATAACAGCTTTTTCAAGATTTCTTTCATCCCCCTAATTTCCTCTTTTTTCCTCCCTTTTCTGATACTTTTGGTTACTTTCAAAAGTCAAGTGCGTTCAGTTTAGCTTTCAAATCATTTTGCATATTTTGGGTCACATGGCTATACATAAGAAGGAGCTGTCGTGCATTTGCCACATAACCATGAAGATTCAAGGTGTGCGCAACTGTTAAAGTCGACGCTTCAAAATGAATGTCTTCCCAGCTTAAAGCCAACAATTCTCCTGTACGTAAGCCCGTTAAGAACATAAACTCTAAAATAGCCGTTTTCCTATAACATTTGGAAAGGCTATAGCCATAATCAAGAATAAGACGCATTTCCCGTCGATCCAAAAAGTCATTTTGCTTTTTCTTTATGTCTTCTAAAGTCCTTCTTACTTTAGGTAGAACCACCTGCGACATGGGATTATGCTCTATATAGCCAACATTTTGAGCATAAGTAAACAGAAGATTATAATAAGTTCGTCTCAACACTCGCGTTGTTGGCGCTAAATTCAAACCTAGTATGAATTGCTGGATCTCATTGCCCTTAATTTCTGAGATTTTTCTCCTTCCAAAATTGTCTAAAAACTTTCGGAAAGCCCATGTTTCTGTATGCACAGAAGAAGCTTTTAATTCTTCATCCCGAATCTTTCGCCACTCCCCAAAAACTTTTTGCACGCTAGGGACTTCTTTAAAACTTCCCTGACGGAGCTTTTCCTCTATTTTTAAAGCCAGTCTATTTTTAGCTTCTGCTTGCGCAACTCGACTCTTTGAATTTAAAGTCACTGTCACTTGACGCCATTTATCTTGTGCCTTATCAAAAAATTTTTCAAAATAGCAATACTTTCCATTGTCTAATTTTTTATAAAACATTGTTCCCCCTCGTTGACCAAGCAAGAGAGAAGTTATAAATCTTATTATAACATTTCTCTCTGCTTTTCTCCCTTACTTATCCAATAATCATAAAATCCTGCATAGCTTACCATGGTATGCCTTCTCGGTCCAACCACATATTTGCCATATTCTGGATCTCTCCTCATTTGGCTAATATAATTCTGTACTGTCTTCGGTTCGTACTCAAAAATATTTGCCAATTTATGTGCTGTACACAAATCTGTAAAACGTTCTTCCATAGTCCCCTCCTTACGATACAAAAAATAAGGACAAGATTTCTCTTGTCCTTGTGATAACGATTTTATTTTTAGTTCTCCATTTACTTTGTTATATTTCTTTCCTTACAAGTTTCCCCTCCTTATCTCTTTCTACACGAAATTTCTCCACAATGTCTTCCCTACGATAAGCTATTGCGGCTCCTGTATAATTGAAATGTTTATCCAGTTCCAATAGAAACAAAATCAAATTCAAGAGTCACAGACCTTTCAGGTACATCTGAACAATATAAACTCACAAATCGATGTCCTGTCAATCTATAAACAATCATATAGTCGTCCAATTTCAATTGATATGATTTTCCATTTATCCAATGCATAGAACCTAACTGCCTAGCTTTCCGTAAAATGATATTTATCGGAAGACCGTGTTTTTCTAGTTCCTTCACATACTCCCTCACATAACGTATACAGTTATCTAAGAAATTTAAAAAGACTTCCAAACGCTGACTGTATCTTTTATCATCAGCTCCTCCAAGATAAAAAGACTTGCCTTATCATGACAAATCTTTATTAATCTATACAACTATTCCCACAAAATTATTGGAAATAATAATGTAAAAAAGTAAAGCAATCATTTTTAAATAACACACCATCTTTTTTATCTTCCTCATTTCATCACTTTTTTAGGTGGTATGGCAATACTTGTAATACTGCTGTCCTATGTGCGGTTCATTTTCTGCACAATTTGTACACCGCCCACATTTTGTTCATAAGTGCTAAAGCTATTGCCTTTTACACTACTGATGACCCCTGCATGTCCATGTGGGTTCTCACTGACTGAACCTGCCATTGATTGGTATTGGGATTGGCCTTCTACGAGGACTTTATGATTTCTTCTTTTAATGCTTTCGAGTAAACTCTATTTTTCTCTTTATATACAATATCTATACCGTACTTCTCTATCAACTTTAACATACAATTAATATTGGATTTTTGGATATCAAAGTCTTGTGCAAGTTTACTCAAGCTACGGCCTTTTTTTCTGAGTGTATAGAGTTGGAGTTTATCCTTATAAGTTAATTTCATAGAAAAACACCCCTAAATGTTAGATTTTCTCTGTCTAACTTTTGGGGGCAGTACACTCCTAAGACTTCTTTTTTTCACTCAAAGATACAAAGTAACACAATATACTGATTTTACAAAAACACACAAAGTAAAAGATTGCTAAACAGATCAAAAAGCCATTAAAAAGTTAAAGAAAAAAGACCTACAAAAGTAAGCCTTCATTAAAATAAATTATCTAAATCTATTTGTTCTTTTCTAATTATGAAATTAAGCTGTTCAATCAATTCATCCATGCCTTGACTTGCAAGAAGAATACCCTTAGCATTCATAGAGCCATAATGGTGATACGCTTTATTTCTAAACTTACTAATCGAGCTAAAATCAATCGGATTTCCTTGATACTTTGTTTGAACTTCTTCACTCAATTTTTTACTATCAAGCTGTTCTCCAATTTGACCCAGAAGCAATGCGATAGACTCTACAACCATATCATCATTAGCTGATATATTATATCTTTGCGCACGAGCCAAACGCTCTTTTACTTCGCCAGCATAATAAACCATTGTTTTTAAATATTGAATATCAACTTCTCGCTCACTTTGATTTCTCAAGCAATTAACCTCTTTTCTTTTTGGAAAGCTTTTTCATACATATATCTTCCAATAGGTGTTTTTGATTCTGAAAGTTGAACAATAGGAACAAGGTCTACTGCTTTACCCATAGCTTCCTCTAATTCTGCTTCAATTTCAAATAATTTGAAATAAGATAAAGTTTCATTACTTGAAAAAGCCAGATCAATGTCACTGTCTTCTTTTGCTTTACCTCGTGCATAGGAGCCAAACAAATAAACTTCTTTTAAATTATATTTTTTTGCAATGGGTACGACTTTTTTTGTAATTTCTTCAATAGTTAAAATCATGTGGACTCCTTTCAAGCAACCTTTCTTTATACTCAGTATATCACAAAATAAGAAAAGAACAATCCAATCCCCCCAATAACGCATATAAAAACCTACAAAGTAAAAAATTGCTAAACAATTAAAGTTCAGCAACCCTTTATTTTATAAATTTTATGTGTACACATACTTCTTTTACTGCTGGTTAGTCTACACTTCTGAAATCTTGTTTCCCCTTATTTACTGTAAGTATTTATTACTCCGCACCATAAAATCATTATACTTCTAAATACGTATTAAAAAAACTTTCCAATTCATCAAACGGAATAATGTTTTTTTGATCATATAAATCTGTATGAGAAGCTTCAGGAATAATCATAAGTTTCTTATTGTCCCCCTTTAAAGTTTTAAATGCATCTTCACCAAAGTAGCGTGAATGAGCATTTTCACCATGTATGATTAAAACAGCATTCCTTATTTCACTACTGTATGCTAAAAGTTTACCATTCATATATGATAGAGAAGAGGTTATGGCCCAACCGTTATTTGAATTGACTGAACGCTTATGATAGCCTCTTTCTGTTTTATAGTAATCATGATAATCTTTTACAAAATCAACTGCATCTTCAGGTATTGGGTCAACAACTCCACCAGCTCGTTCATAAGTATTTGATTGAAAATCAAGATTTCTTTGAGAATTTAAATTCTCTTTTAATTCATAACGCTGATTTTCATCTACTGAATCAAAGTAACCTTTTGCGGCAATTCTCGTCATATCATACATAGTAGATACCACAGTTGCCTTAATTCTTGTATCGATAGCAGCTGCATTTAGTGCAAGTCCTCCCCAACCACAAATACCTATAATTCCAATCTTGTTGGGGTCAACTTTTTCATGATTCCATAAAAAGTCCACTGCTGCTTGAAAATCCTCAGTATTGATATCTGGTGAGGCAACATCCCTGACCCTTCCACCACTTTCACCTGTGAATGAGGGATCAAAGGCTAAAGTAAGAAATCCTCTTTCAGCCATCTCTTGAGCGTATAAACCAGAAGACTGCTCTTTAACTGCCCCAAATGGACCACTTACTGCAAGTGCTGGGAGTTTTTCTTTGATTATTTTTGGTTCATATAAGTCTGCAGCAATGACAACCCCAAAACGATTTTTGAAAGTCACTTTATTATGATTTACTTTATCACTTTGTGGGAATACTTTATCCCAATTTGAAGTTAGTTTTATTTCATTACCCATCTTTTCTCCTCCAATATATCTAAAGAATTTGTAGTTACAACTTTATTGTAACACTTAAAGCTAACTCTAAGTCAAGCGAGAAGAACATAGAGAAGCAAAATAAAAAAAAATTAAGGAAAGTTTATCAGATAGAATATTAATAGATGTAGCATTTTGCACTTCTTTTTTGCAGAGTATCCTAAATCCCGATATTTTTATCTATATCTGTAAAATTTTCAAAACTATCCAATATACTATTAATAACAGGAAAGTCATTATTATCTTTCATACTCAACAAGCCCAAATCATTCTCAAAAATAAACACTTTAGGCTGAATAATTGCTAATATTCTCCGACACTCTCAATACACTTTGGCTCTATTACCATATTGTCGTTTCTAAACTGTGCTGAATAGTTGACAGGGGGGCTCCGATTATCAAATCAATCTTTTCAATCTCTAAGCTTCTAAAAATCAGCAATCCTTTATTTTATAAATTTTATTTCTCTATCACTTGGCTATGAAGACTTTAATTGTTGCGCCAATTCTTGATCTCGAGCTACCACCTCTGATATTTTAGCCCTAATCTCACGCTCAAGACTTTTAAACTTTTCACTCATTTGTTGCACTTGACTGATTTTATGTTGGTAGATTTGTGTAGGAAAGTCCACAATATTTTCATGGGTAAATCCTCCCATTTCAAGCGCTTCATAAACTTCCCAATCCTCAAGAGAATCTCCTAATTCTCGTGCTTTCCGCACTGTTTCATCCCATAATTTCTCTTGTTCTTTAATTCCATCTTGATAAAGTTTCACAAGGTCCATCATAGAGACATCAAAATCAATACTGGCTATAGACACAACGGAGAGAGCTTGGGCAGAATCTAGATATATTTTTTCATTCAAAGATAAGCCTGAACCACTGGCCGCAAACTTTTTCCTCAACTGCTCTAAAGTTCTAAGCTGGCTACCCATCTGATATTCAATATAGGATTGTTTTAGCTTGCGAAATTGTTCTAGAGATTCTTTAGTAACCTTCAATTCACCTTTAGTAAAGCGATAGCCGCCCCACATATGTTGTGCCATTATATCTACCTCACTTGAATCAACGAAGATTAAAGTGCCCACGTGGAAGGGATTGACTTGCCCAACAAGAATTCTATAGCCAATGGGAACAATATCTTTTTCATCTACAAAGTTAAAAATGCGGCTTTTGAGCTGCGCTACTCTTGCTCGTTGACCCAGACTCATCATTGAATAGGTATTAGGGCCTTGGTAAACAAAGGCGCCGTGGATTCTGTCAACTTTTTCTTGAGAGTCTAAAGCACCCAGTGCATACTGAATATTACTTGAAGCTTGAGAGTGACCATAGGCATCAAACATGGCATTAGGATACTTATCCATTGCTCTATTTAGAGTTTGAGCTGTTGACTTCATTTGTCTTGTTGGGGGAAGTACAGCTTGCGGATGTTTAAAAGACTCCATCACATTTCCTAGAATTTGTTTATTATTATCCCACCAGTCTCGTTTTACCTCGTCAGGATTTTGAAGGCTTTTATCAACACCTGTAGAACCTTGGTTAAGAAAAATTACGTTTTTAACATCTTCTGGTTTTTGAGTTTTAGGGTTACCGTCTGTAATGATATAAGTTTGTTCGCCGGTTTTTTGGTTGTTTATGACTTCCGAGACATAGCCAATACTAATACGATTATTATCAACATAAACTTTTTTGTTAAGCTCTAGATTTTTATATTCTTGTTTTGCTATACTTACTCTTTCTTCATCCGAAAAATTAGACATAATTTTCTCCTCATTTCTCCAAAAGTTCGCTTAATTTTTCTGAAATTACTACACCACCATTTTTCAAACCCTCTGACTGTTTATCTATATCAAAATCTAATGTTAACTCTTTATCTTGATTTACAATTACCTTATACATAATCCCTCCCATAGGATTATGCTCGATACTTTCAAAATCAATCTCATATGATTTAATTACCCCTTCTGGTGTTAAAGCCTTGGGATCTAGATTCTTCAGTCCTCGCTCTATCTCCTTTTTAGCTTCATCACTCTTCACCACGTTCACCATTTCATTATGAAACTGTTTCTGATCCATATAAAATTTCCCTCCAATACTTAGAATAATAAGAAGAATTGCAGCAAGAAAAATACCCATTGACACTAAGGCATTCTTTTTCATATCTATACCTCTCCAAAATAGAAGATTACATTGCGACAAAAAGTTTGTTCTTTTTATCACACTCTTATTTTATCATTCTATTTTCTATACTGTCAATAAATTTAAAGATTTCAAAATCAAATAAACAGTCAGCACAAACTAATAAAAAAATCTACAAAGTAAAAAATTGCTAAACAGTTAAAGTTCAGCAATCCTTTATTTTATAAATTTTATTCGTACACATACTTCTTTCACTGCTTGGTTAATTTTTTGGTTAGTCTGTACTTCTGAAATCTTTCTTCCTCTTATTTACTGTGAGTATTTATTATTCCATTCCATACTATCATTATACCCTATATGATGCTTAAAAGACAGCAGAAATTAACCGAACACCACCATAAATTAGTGATAGTAAGTGCTCTAAATCCCTCAAGTTCACCACAAACTTACTGCGAACTTTTTGTACCCTGAGATTTCTTTCAATTCTTTTCAGAACAATGCGCCAACTTTTTCCAACTCCTCAATCACTCGTTGCTGCACGGAAAAATAAAAAAGTGTACAATATTAAACGAAAGGAGAAATGCATGATGTCACTTTATTCTCAAATACTCATCATACTTGTTGCACTGGAATTTTTTTACATCCTCTACCTAGAAACATTGGCAACAGCTTCAAAACAAACCAGTAGGGTATTCAACTTAAGTCAAGAGGAATTAAAAAGAGACAGCGTAAATACCCTGTTAAAAAATCAAGGCGTCTATAATGGTTTGATTGCTGTTGGTCTGCTTTATGGTGCTTTTTTATCCTCAGCTCCTGTATTGATTAGTCGAATGATCTTAATCTACATTCTACTTGTTGCAGCCTATGGAAGTGTAAGCAGCGATAAAAAAATCATCTTTACTCAGGGAGGACTAGCTGCCCTAGCTTTGTTGTCAACTTTCCTATGATTTTATAATATTTAATTTAAACCTTGACCTCCTGAACTAAATATGAAATAATGATACTATAGTAAATAGGACTAAAGTATTGCTCGCCGGAGCAGTACTTATCAGAGTCATGCCAGCTCACCTTAGGCCTTGTGGTGAGTTGACATGACTTTTTTTACTTATAAAAATGTAAAAACACGACTGCTTCAAGCTCCTTAGAAGCAAGTTAATTTTTTGAAAGAGGTATGATATGGCATGGATTTTCTTATTTCTTGCGGGAATATTTGAAGTTATTTGGGCAACAGCAATGAAGTTAAGCCAAGGTTTTTCTATCATAAAGTATGATATTTTAACCGCCCTTGGTATGTTGGTCAGCTTTGGCTTTTTAACCTTGGCGATGAAAAAGTTACCTTTAGGAATTGCTTACCCCATTTGGACGGGGATTGGAGCAGTAGGAAGTATCTTAGTTGGTGTACTTCTTTTCAAAGATAAACTCCCCACATTAACATGGTTTTTTATACTCATGCTCATTGTTGGTCTTATTGGGATTAAAATTACAAGTGGACACTGAGAAGTTTTTTCTTTAACGGATAAACTTCTTAGGCTGTTATGCCTCAAATTAGGAAAGTTGTAGACAAAGAGTTCCGGAATTCGGAACTCTTTGTTGAGAGGTTAAGTCTAGATACCTTTAAACTTTTTGAAGATTAACTTGGGATTTGGTGAATAATTAAGGCTGGTCGGACTCCGCCATTATCATGACCTTCTGGCTGATGATCGAAACCAAACATACCCAGTAAACCGCCAGACATATGTATCATCCAGACAGGATTAGGAAAAGTTCCACCCGCTCCAGGAGTACGTAGCCACCAGTGACTCCCCCCTGCCCCTGCACGACTTACGGGATTAGGAAATCCTCTTCCAGGGCCTGATAAGCGCACCACATCTGCCAAAGAAAGGGAAAAGGCACGACCCGAACCAGAGCTCACAATGGTCGTCACATCATTAACTCCAGCGCCTAATGCTGTCTCATTAAAGTTAGAAGGTAGCCAGCGTAAGCCATAGCCATAGTCGAGATTCCACTCCACTTCTCCATCCGCAACACTAGGGACGTTTTCTGGTGCAGGAACATTGACAGGACGAACTATTGCCTTCACCTCATCATCAAGTCCCGCATACCAAGAAACCAGCTCATCATTCTGCTCCTCCCAAGAAACATTACGAATGGGGTCATTCTTGATAATCATATGATTACCATTGTCCATGTCTTCTAAATACCGATATTCTTCCCCTGACATCGTAAAGATACGGCCCGGATTCATGGCACCAAAGTTGAGTTCATCCGGTTGGTCATCCTCTGTAGATGGTGGGTTACCCCAGTCCTCATCAATGGCATTGTTGCGGATACCTACAAGCAGGTCAGCCAAGTTACCCGAAGCAGCTGCTTCATCTGTAAACTCTTCACCCGGACTGATCAGTTCACTGTCCACATGGATACCGTAGTAGTAAGAACCGTTAAAGACAGTATCTTCAATGGCATCCAGCATTTCTGCCGCATCTAACAAGTAAGAAGTCGCTTGACCTGGTTCTAGTAGAGACGCCCAGTAGGCCCAGCCTGTTTCATGGTCGATAACCCAGAAGTCACCGATTTTTTGGTTATTGGGGATAGTTTGCCACTGTTGCAGTGTCATCGGTGCCCGCTGTTGCTGCAAGTTCTGAGCTGCAGTATGGGTAGCTATGACTCCTGGCCAAGTCGTTCCTTGGCTGCCATTCTCGTATTCATCATTTTCAGACCAGTAAGCATCAGTTCCAGCACCGGGATGAGTGGCACCATCCGTAACGCCATCTGTCGCTCCGCCACCTGCAATATAGTCTCGGGCATGACCTGCAGCAGCTGTCATCAGGTCCAAGTTATCACGGTTGAAGGTGGGCATATACCAAGGAGCGAATTCTCCTTCACGGCTCCAGCCAAAGGTCAAGCGTGAGTAACGGTTGAAGGCATCAGAGTTTCCAACATTTGCACGGACATTTATATTGTCTGAGCTTGGAATCCAGGTGGTCCAACTGTCAAGTTGGTCGCGCTGACTGCCAGAAACTAAGGGCGTGAAGTCCGTCTCACCCGTTTGTCGGGTTTCTAGAAACTCGGACAGGCGTATCCGTGCCATAATCGGCCGTTCGCCATAGTTTTCTACGAAGACGTCCTTGTTTTCTGTCTCCCGGTTGTAGTAGTCATGGACACGGCCACCGACATTGATCTCTACTTCATTCAGCCGGTCATTGATGGCCCGCTGGTTGAAGGCTTGGAAGGCGAAGGTGCCGCCTACTGCAAGTAATAAGAGCGACAGAAGCACGAGGTTGCGCAGCCGCCGCTGTTTTTTCTTTTCTGGTGTCATAAACTCCTCCTTTGACGTAACATATGGTTTTGTATTTTCATTACAACTTCATTTCTAATGTTACATTTACTTTCTGAGTCTATAGTATAAAAAAAAAAAAGGTCAAATGAAATGAGTGTTTGATGAGAAAAGCGAGGAAGTCTTTCGCTTTTCCACGTTCTCAGCTTCTGCAACCAGTGTCTGAAAAACTTACAAAAACAAACCACAGTCTAAGGTTGAGCTTCTTTTCCTCATAGCATTTCCTCTCTCAGGTATGTTTATAACTCTTTCATTTTTATCTCCACTTAAAATACGCTTATTATCTAGAAAAAATGATAGAATATAAGTATATGAATATTCAAAAGGAGGTGGCAACATGCCATTTGTACATGTCGAATTAGTTGAAGGACGCAGTGCTGAAGTCAAGGCAGCTTTAGCCAAAGAGATTACGGAAGTCGTTATGAAGCACACTGGTGCTCCTCGTGAGACAATCTATGTCATTTATGATGATATGGCTAAGGAAAACTTTTATCCGCACGGTGCGCCAAAACAATAAAAGCATTTCAAGAAAAAATCAGCTTGAAACAGAAAAAACGTTCAACGCAACATTATGACATGCTGCATTGAACGTTTTTTTTCTGGGATTTCTGCCTTAATCTCACCTTCAAGTTAATTTTTATTCATCATAATATCCAATATGACTGGGTCTGAAGTTTGCATTCCCTTTGAAACATAGCGTCCTAAATCACGAATACAATCATCTACATTTTCAGAAACTATACCGTTTGTTGCTGGTATAACTATTCCAGCTTGAGCCAGACGTACCGCGCGATACATCGAAGAGACCGAGCTAACTACTTTTATGGCACAAGAAAATCCTGCGCCATCACAAATCATCCCCACTGCATCACCAATCATATTTTTAATTGCCATCTCAGCCTTTATTTCATCCTCTGACTCAAGATAAATCAAGGCTGCTGCAGCTCCCATAGCCGCAGAATCTGTGGCACAATAGGCAGATAAGAGGGGTAAGAAAGCATGAATATAAAGAGCTGTTAAATGAGAAAGAGTCAGAGCTCTAATAAGTTTTTCATCACTTATTTCTCTGTGCTGTGCAAATACGCAGACTAGAACTGTCGCTGTGATTCCTTGGTTACCTGAACCAGAATTTGTCATCGCAGGCCGTTGAGCTCCTCCCATGCGGGCATCTGATGCAGCAGCCGTGCAAACAACTATCTTTTCCTCTAAAGAGAGGATCTGCAGCTGTATTTCCCCGAGCAATGTTTTCCCAATCTTCATACCATAGTCATGCTCTAGCCCTTCCTTCACTAAAGCCATATTTAAGTCCTTAGCCCTTTTTAGTGAGCAAATGCTTTCTAAGTCTTGACATGTTGCAAATTCCCAGATTTCTGTGAAGCGGCAGCTTTTTAGGAAGTTCGTATGCTTTGACTCCTCATCAGATAAGGGCTTTTCCTTTTCAAAAATCACTTCTTCATTTTTTTGAATCCAATAAACATGGGTATGGCCACCAGCAATTTTTACTGTCACAGTGTCCTCTCTGGACATGATAGTCACTTCAACATAGAGCTTATCTTCCACAGGAACTACTTCTGCACTTACATTGTCTGATTTCGCGAGTTCCAAAATTTCTCTTAAAACATTTTCCTTCAGGTTGGAAATGACTTTCAAGCCAGCTTCTGCATCACCACCTATTGCACCTGCAGCTGCTGCTACTTTTACTCCAGCTTCTCCCGTTCCGGGTACAATGACAGCCAAAGCATTTTTCATCACATTAGCGGAAACGCGGATATTTATACTGGCAATCTTTGAGCTTCCTAAATATTTACTGCAAATAGCAGCAGCATAAGCAACGGCAACTGGCTCAGTACAACCTGTCGCAGGCTTTACACCTTCTTCTAAAACCTCTAAAAAACTTGTTTTAATCTCTTCTGTAAGCATTTTTCCCTCTTTTCATTTTCTGACTTTTTCACTTTAAATTATAAGACTTCTACCCTTTTATTGCAAGCGTTTTCTTTACCGTCATACCTCTATGGGTACAAGCTTCTTGCATTGCCAAAAAACTTAGGTTAAAATAAATCCATGAAGATTTTAATTACAGCGGGTGGTACCACTGAGCCCATTGATACCGTTCGTGGTATCACTAATTTCGCTACAGGTAGTTTAGGAAAATTCACTGCTGAAGAATTTTTAGAACATGGACATCATGTTATTTTATTAGCTGGACGTTTTGCACAGCTGCCCTCAGAACAAGAAAATTTAACTGTTATTCCAATTGGCGACACACAAGATTTACTAGATAATGTTGAAAAGTACCTTCCATTAGTAGATGTTGTTGTACACAGTATGGCTGTTTCTGATTATCGTCCTGTTTATATGGCTGGGATAGACGACTTACCACAGCCGCTTACAAAAGAACAACTCCTTCATTTCCGCCCTGCAGCACAGAAAAAAATATCATCAAATTCTGAGTATCAAGTGATGCTCTTAGAAAAAACACCAAAAGTCATTTCATTTATTAAAAAGTGGAAGCCTGAGGTTCTTCTTTTTGGCTTTAAACTCCTTTCTGGTGTTAGTGAAGAACACCTGCTCGAAGTTGCCCAAAGCAAACGCAAAGAAACTTCTGCTGATTTTATCCTTGCAAATGATTTGGCTAATATCCAGGGAGAAAATCATCTGGCATTCTTAGTTAGTGATTCTGCAGATATTACTCGACTTACAACCAAATCACAAATCGCTCAAACAATTGTAAAAAAATCTGAGGAGGCACATCATGGCTAATATAACCCTTGCCGTAACAGGTAGCATTGCAGCATACAAAGCTGCCGATATCGTCTCAATGCTCAACAAAAAGAACCACAACATTACTGTTTTGATGACAAAAGCAGCCACTCAATTCATTACACCCTTAACTTTACAAGTCTTATCTAAAAATAAAGTGCACACTGATATTATGGATGAAGAACATCCAGATGTTGTCAACCATATCGATATCGCAAAACACACTGATATTTTTGTTGTTGCGCCTGCCACTGCTGACACCATAAGTCGCCTTTCTCACGGTGCTGCTTCTGATATTGTGACTTCCGTAGCACTTGCGCTTCATCCAAGCAAAAGCAAATATATCGCTCCTGCCATGAATACCAATATGTATGCCAATCCTTTAACCATGAAAAATATTGATATTTTAAAATCAATAGGATACAATGTTATACAACCTAAACAATCTCTCCTGGCTTGTGGAGACTTTGGCCAAGGTGCCTTAGCTGATATTGATACCATCGTTGATACGCTAGATCAAGCGACTAAAATTAAGGAAATTTAAAACATGAAAAAATCAAAAGCATCAGATATTGCCATTCTTGCGATTTTTATCGCTATCATGGTTGTCGTGCAAGTCTTGAGCCAAATCGTCTATAGCATGTGGCCCCTTCCCATTGTGCCTACACTCTTGCATATTCCTGTCATCATTGGTTCTATTGTCTTAGGTGCACGTAAAGGAGCTTTCTTAGGACTTGTGATGGGGATTATTAGTGTCATTAACTCAACAATCCTTACCACGCCTTTGAGTTACGTATTTAGCCCACTGCAACCTATTCCTGGTACAAATCACGGCTCACTTTGGGCTTTAGTGGTTGCTCTTGTTCCGCGAGTTCTGATTGGCGTTTTTCCTTATTTTATCTATAAAGCTATGAAAACACGCACTGGTGCAGCCATAGCCGCTTTTGTCGGCACAGCCACAAATACCGTCCTTGTGTTAAGCTTTATTACCCTGTTTTTTGGGCAATACACAGGTATGACTTTTACTAATCTCATTCAACTTATCGTTACGGGCAATTCCATTGCTGAGGTAATCATAGCTGTAATTTTAACCGCAGCCATTGTTCCCTCATTAGAAAAATCTCGTTAAAATATCACACAGCCGCTCTCTGGCTGTTTTTTATTTTTTGGAAAATAGAAATGAAAAATGATATAATACATCTGAAACCGAATTCATTTTTAGATGAGGATTTAAAACAAACAATAACTGATTGAAGCCTAAAAAACAGGCTTTGGAGGATAAGGATGTCATACAAAGAAATTTACGAACAATGGTTAAACGCTGACTTAACGCCCGACTTGCATGAAGAACTTCTTGCAATGGACGAAAAAACAAAGGAAGATGCTTTCTATACCTATCTTGAGTTCGGTACAGCCGGCCAACGTGGCCTTTTAGGTGCAGGTACAAATCGTATGAATATTTACACAGTACGTTTGACAACTGAAGGGCTTGCACGTCTGATGGACAGCAAAGGCGATGCGAAAAAACGTGGTGTAGCTATTGCTTATGATAGCCGTCACTTTTCTAAAGAGTTCGCTATGGAAACTGCAACAATTCTGGCAGACCATGGTATCCCAAGCTATGTTTATGACAGTCTCCGTCCTACTCCTGCATTGAGCTTTACAATTCGTGAGCTGAAGACTCTTACAGGTGTTATGATTACGGCAAGCCATAATCCTGCGCCTTACAACGGCTACAAAGTTTATGGCGAAGACGGTGGACAAATGCCGCCTGAAGATGCTGCAGCCTTGACCGAATATATTCGCCAAATTGACGACATTTTCTCTATCACTTTAGGTGATACTGAAAAATATATTGCGGAGGGCATGATTACCATTATTGGTGAAGATATTGATGCAAAATATCTTAAAAACATTGAAACCGTAACCATCAATCATGAATTAATTAAGAAATACGGTCGTGATCTTAATATCGTTTACACACCACTTCACGGAACAGGCGAAATGCTCGGACGTCGTGCTCTTGCCACAGCTGGATTTGAAAAAATTGCCGTCGTTGAAGAACAAGCTATTCCCGATCCAGACTTTTCAACTGTAAAATCACCAAATCCTGAAAGTCAAGCAGCCTTTGCAATGTCGGAAGAACTTGGCCGTAAAGTTGGAGCTGACATGTTAGTTGCCACTGACCCTGATGCCGACCGTATCGGTGTGGAAGTCCGCTTACCTGATGGAAGTTATCAACCTTTGACAGGAAACCAAATCGGAGCTGTCTTGGCCAAATATATCCTTGAAGCACACAAAACAGCTGGCACATTACCTGCTAATGCGGCAATGGCTAAATCTATCGTTTCTACTGAGTTAGTCAGCCACATTGCTGAAAGCTACAATGTCGAAATGTTCAATGTACTCACTGGTTTCAAATTCATTGGCGAGAAAATTCATGCTTGGGAAACTACAGGTGAACACACTTACATGTTTGGTTTTGAGGAAAGCTTTGGCTATCTCATCAAGCCTTTCGTCCGTGATAAAGATGCTATTCAAGCGATGCTCCTCATCTGCGAAGTTGCGGCTTATTACCGTTCTTTAGGCAAAACTCTATATGATGGTATTCAAGATATCTACGCTGAATATGGCTACTTTGTTGAAAAAACACTTTCAGTTACGCTTGAAGGAAGCACTGGGAAAGAACAAATCGCTGAAATCATGGGTAAATTCCGTGACAATGCACCAGAAAAATTTGACGGTCTTGAAATTCTTTTGACTGAAGACTTCAAGGAACTTACTGCAACATCACACAGTGGCAAAGTTGAAAAATTAACAACTCCTCCTTCTGATGTTTTAAAATATCATTTAGAAGATGGCAGTTGGATTGCTGTTCGTCCTTCAGGTACAGAGCCAAAGATAAAATTCTATATGGCAGCTGTGGCAGATACAGAGGAACAAGCGCAAAGCAAGATTGAACATTTTGAAAAAGAAATCACAACATTTATTTCCTAAAATTCAAACAAGAAGCTGTCTTTAACAGATAGCTTTTTGTCTGTTTTTGCCCTTCATAAAAAGCTATCTATTTTTACCTATTTCAAGGAAATAGAAAGTCTTTTTAATGTGATAAAATAGCTGATTTAAGACTATAGACCTATTGAAAAATAAAATAATTTCCTGTAGAATAGTAACAGACTGTTTATTTATAGAAAGTATAGAAAGCGAATTTATTTTGAAAAATTTGAAAAAAAAATTGTCCTTATTAGGAATAACAAGCGCTGGTTTGCTCTTGCTCTCTGGCTGCGTCCAAACCCATATCGTTGATGGTGTGCGTGTTCCTACTGAAGCTGCGACACAAGGTTTAACTTATCAAATTCTTGTTAAGCCAATGTCCTCCTTTGTCGACTTATTTGCAAATAACATGAACCTTGGTTATGGCTGGGGGATTGTCTTGGTAACCTTGATTATCCGTTTCCTCATCCTCCCTCTAGGTCTTAATCAAGCCTACAAATCAACTTATATGCAAGAAAAAACTGCCTATTTAGCTCCTGTTTTTGAGCCTTTAAATGCTCGCCTCAAAGCTGCTACAACTCCAGAAGAGCGTATGGCTGCACAGCAGGCACTCATGAAAGCTCAAAAAGATAATGGTATCAACATGTTAGCTTCAATGGGCTGTTTACCATTACTTATCCAGTGGCCCTTCTTCATTGCCCTTTACAATGCAGCAGCATATACTCCGGGTATTTCTACAGCAACTTTCTTTGGTATCAACTTAGGTAGTCCAAGTATTGTTATCACGCTCATTGCGGGTATCTTCTACTTCCTCCAAACTTGGATTTCCACAAAGAGCATGACACCCGAACAAAAGAAAACTGGCTTGACAATGCTCATTATGAGTCCTGTAATGATTATCATTTTCAGTTTTATGTCTCCTGCAGGTGTAGCCCTTTACTGGGCTGTCGGTGGTATCGTTATGGTTATTCAGCAAATTATCATTACTTATATTATGAAGCCACGTATGCGCCAAAAAATTGAAGAGGAATTCAAACATAACCCACCAAAAATGGCAGACCTTCCAAAAGATGTGACACCTAAATCTGCCACACAGCAAGGCTTGAAAAACTTGGATGCGCCACATAAGAAAAATAATAAAGGACGTAATAGCGGTAAGCAAAAACGTAAATAAAAGTATAAAAAGAGGAGCAGCTTATGTTAGCTCCTTTTGCTATTGAAAATAAAGGACATAGAGTGTTAAAAATTTGGACATCTGAGTTCGAGATATGATGAAATCAGTTACCAAGTTGTGTAAGCCTCCTTTAGTTCCTCAGCGAAAAACACAAATTCTAACTAGAGTTTAGCTTTCATGAGGAACCACCTCAGAAGAAGAGAAATCGAAAAAGTCCAGTAGCGTAATAAACTCTACTGGACTTTTTTGATTGCTTTAAGTCAAATGTACACCCTTGTCTACATAAATAATATCACCAATAACTCCTGTGGCCAATGGACTGACAAGGAAGGCGGCTGTCTGCCCCACCTCCTCAATAGTAACACCTTTGCCATCAGCTGTACGACTATTTGACTCTTTAATCAAGTCTTTATAGCCAGCAACCCCTGAAACTGCAAGTGTCTTGATAGCTCCAGCTGATATAGCATTGACATGTACGCCAACATGTGCCATTTCTGCCGCCAAGTAACGCACTGCTGATTCCAATGCTGCCTTAGCAATTCCCATAACATTGTAGTTAGGAATAGCCCGAACAGAACCCATGTAGCTTAAAGTAACAATACCAGACCCTTCATTGAGTAAAGGTTTTGCTGCTTTTGCTACAGCAAGCAATGAGTAAGCAGAGATATCTTGTGCAAGCGCATAGCCGTCACGTGAAATATCCGATACATTACCATCAAGTTCTTCTTTTTTAGAGTAAGCGATGGCATGCACCAAACCATCTATTTTACCAACACGACTTTCAATCGTTAAAAATGCCTGATGAATGGATTCGTCAGATGCAACATCACACTCGATAAGTAAATCTTCTGGTTCAGCAAGCTTTGTAAGCTGCTTTTCCATACGTTCATTTTGATAAGTGTAGATCAACGTTGCCCCTTGATCTTTCATAGCTTTAGCACAGCCCCAAGCAATAGACTTGTTGTTTGCTACACCCATAACGACAATTTTTTTTCCTTCTAAAAACATATAAATAAGTCCCCTTAAAAATAAAAAAATATATTTCAGAAAATATAAGCAAATAGTTTAATGTATAAAAATACTTACTACATAAAACATTGTAAAGCAAAAATATCCAATTGTCAAGTTTCTTTCTTACTCATTAAAAAATATTTTAATTATCATAAAATTGGTGATACAATAAACTCATAATGAAAGTGAGGATATATGAATAAGCAAGAATTTATAAATAAAGTACATGGTGGTCTCATCGTTTCTTGCCAAGCTTTACCTGGTGAGCCTCTTTATCGTGTAGATGGTGGTATCATGCCCTTGATTGCCCTTGGTGTTCAAAATGCTGGTGCTGTAGGTATTCGTGCAAATTCAGTACAAGATATTGAGGAAATAAGAGAAGTTGTGGATGTTCCTATCATTGGCTTGATAAAACGCGATTATCCACCACAGAAGCCTTATATTACAGCCACAATGCGCGAAGTTGATGAGCTGGCTGAGCTTAATATTGCAGTGATTGCTTTAGACTGCACATTAAGAGAGCGTCATGATGGTTTAAGCATGCAAGAATTCGTTAAACAAGTAAAGAAAAAATACCCTAATCAACTTCTTATGGCTGACATTGATACTCTTGAAGCTGGAAAAGCAGCTTATGAAGCTGGCTGTGACTTTATAGGCACAACGCTGTCTGGCTACACAGAAGCTACTAAAAATCGGCCTAAACCCGACATTGAACTCATTTCATCTTTGCTCCACGAAGGACTTCCTGTTATCGCTGAAGGTGGTATTCATAATCCTGAACAGGCTAAAGAAATTCAGGAAATGGGCGTCTTAGCACAAGTTGTCGGCGGAGCTATCACGCGCCCTCAAGAAATTGCGGAACGTTTTGTATCTGCCATAAAATCAGCAAAAAAATAATTTAATTTCCTCCTGTTTATTCTTTAACACCATCCATTACTTATCTTAGAACAGGATAGATGCGGCGTATCGTAATGTTAGGATAGAGAGAAATATTACTGTAACTGAATATATTGATTAAAACTAGAGCTATTTTAGCTCTTTTTTACATATGATTCATTCTATAAGCTATTTAAAATCACTTGCAACAATAGAAAATACTTGACAATATCACCTCCTAATGTTTTTATATATAAAACAATAAAAATAGTGATATAATAAGAGGGTGCAAATAAAATATGAGGTACTAAATATGACAGATTCAAAGTATGCTATGACAGCGACAGAGGTTATGGAAGTTATTCCCAATCGCTATCCTATTATGTTTATCGATTATGTTGACGAAATTTCAGAAAACAAGATTCTAGCGACAAAAAATGTGACAATTAACGAAGAAGTTTTCAATGGACATTTTCCAGGTAATCCAACTTTCCCTGGTGTTTTGATTTTGGAAAGTTTAGCCCAAGCCGGTTCTATCTTGATTCTTAAAAAAGAGGAATTTCAAGGTAAAATGGCCTATATTGGCGGGATTGACAAAGCCAAATTCCGTCAAAAAGTTGTCCCTGGTGATGTCATGAAACTCGAATTTGAAATTACTAAATTCCGTGGAAAAGTCGGTAAAGCCGACGCTGCTGCTTATGTTGATGGCAAGAAAGTAACAACCTGTGAGTTTACCTTCATCGTGGACGAAGCCGCTGAGCAAGAAAAATAATAAAAAAGAGCAGCTGCTCTTTTTTGTTTTAATCTAAAGCCTTGATTTCCAAAATCATGTCACGTAACTGAGCGGCTGACTCAAAGTCAAGCGCACCAGCAGCTTCGGCCATTTCTTTCTCCAGCTTTTTAAGTAATGCTTTACGCTCTTTTTTCGTCATTGCTTCAGCCGAAACTTCTTCAACTTCTCCACTTTCTGTACGTTTCGTAATTGAGATCAAGTCACGGATTTCTTTCTTAATGGTTTGCGGCACAATACCGTGTTTCTCATTGTATGCCATTTGAATTTCACGACGACGGCTCGTTTCATCCATGGCACGCTGCATGGACTGAGTAATATTATCCCCATACATGATGACACGGCCATTAGCGTTGCGGGCGGCCCGTCCGATGGTTTGAATCAAGCCACGTTCATTACGCAAGAAACCTTCTTTATCCGCATCCAAAATAGCAACCAGAGAAACTTCTGGAACGTCAATTCCTTCACGTAAAAGATTAATACCGACTAAGACATCAAAAACACCCAATCTCAAGTCACGAATAATTTCTGTTCGCTCCAAAGTTTTGATATCACTGTGCATGTACTTGACTTTTACACCCATTTCTTTGAAATAGGAAGTTAAATCTTCGGCCATCTTTTTCGTCAAGGTGGTTACAAAGACACGTTCATCTTTTTCAACACGCGCATTGATTTCCCCTAAGAGATCATCAATTTGCCCCATCATTGGCCGAACTTCCACGATAGGGTCAAGGAGACCTGTAGGACGAATAATTTGCTCGACAATCGTCTCTGTTTGTTCCATTTCATAGTCACCAGGTGTGGCAGAAACATAGACAATCTGGTGTACATGACTTTCAAACTCTTCCCGACGAAGCGGACGGTTATCCAAGGCTGAAGGCAAGCGGAAGCCATAGTTGACCAACATGTCTTTACGTGCCCGGTCACCATTGTACATCCCTTTAATCTGTCCCATCGTCATGTGACTTTCGTCAATCATAATCATAAAATCATCGGGGAAGAAATCAAGTAAAGTGAAAGGTGGCTCTCCTTCTGTACGGCCGTCCATATGACGGGAATAGTTTTCGACACCATTACAATAGCCCATCTCACGCAGCATTTCAATATCATAGTTGGTTCTCTGCTCCAAACGCTGAGCTTCTAGGAGTTTCCCTTCACTGCGGAAGACTTTTAATTGCTGTTGAAGCTCTGCTTCAATCTTGGCAATAGACTCCTCCATACGCTCATCATTGGTCATGAAGTGAGTTGCTGGGAATATTGCGAGATGATCTACTTCTCCTAAAACCTGCCCTGTCAAAGCTTCAATTTCGCGAATACGATCAATTTCGTCTCCAAAAAATTCCACACGAAAGGCATGTTCATCTCGGGAGGCTGGGAAAACTTCCACGACATCACCACGCACACGAAAACGACCACGTTGAAAGTCAATATCATTGCGCTCAAACTGAATACCTACCAAATCATTCAACAGTTTGTCCCGAGAAATTTCAAGCCCGGGACGCAAACTCACAACGCTGTCTCGATATTCCTTAGGTGATCCTAAACCATAAATACAGGATACCGAAGCAACAACAATAACATCATTGCGCTCTAGAAGCGAACTTGTTGCACTGTGACGAAGTTTATCAATCTCATCGTTTACTGAACTGTCTTTTTCGATATAAGTATCTGAAGAAGGCACATAAGCTTCTGGCTGGTAATAATCATAGTAACTGACAAAATATTCAACAGCATTGTTAGGGAAAAATTCTTTAAATTCACTGTAAAGCTGTCCCGCCAAAGTTTTGTTATGGGCTATGACTAATGTTGGCTTATTTGTACGCGCAATAACTTGACTCATGGTGTAGGTCTTTCCTGTACCAGTGGCTCCTCGCAAAATTTGTGCCTTTTCACCATTTTCAATATTTTCTACAAGTGCCTCAATGGCTTCCCCTTGGTCCCCGGCTGGTTCATATTTACTGATCAGGTCAAATTTATTATCTGTTATACGTTCTATCATTTTATTTCCTTAAATTCTTTCTTAAAATAAGTGAGTACCTTTCGATATACATCTGCTTTGAAACTAAATACATTAAAATCAATAGCAGCAAAGCACACCGGCTTATAGCTGATAAATTCGGGGTGTTCTGTCTTTACGTTAATCAAAGCTTCTGGATGAAGTCGAATAAGAAAATACTGCTGTTCTTGTCCATCATAGCTCCAGTCAGGAAAAGTCATCCCCTCCGGAAAATCATAACGTAAATATTCTGGATATTTTCCGACAATGTCAAACGCATGTGTTCCAATTTCTTCCTCAAGCTCTCTCACTATGGCCTGCTCTGCACTTTCCCCCTTCTCGATTCCCCCTTGTGGAAAGCCCCAAACTTGGGGTAAATCGGCACGTTGGAAGAGTAAAATTTCATTTTCTGCATTCAGGATGATTGCTGCTGTATTTTTTCTATAAGTTTTCATTTCTGCTCCCTTATAAACCTTCTCTTTAATCAATTTTAACATTTTTGACTGAAAATTTATGCTATAATTAACTGATAGTAATAATAGATCAAGGAAGTAAAAATATGTCTGTACAAGAAAATTTGATCAAAGCAAGTCATCTGATTAATATGGATGATATCGTTCGTGAAGGAAATGAAACCCTCCGCACTGTTGCTGATGAAGTGAGCTTACCCTTGTCTGATGAAGATATCCTTCTAGGCGAAAAAATGATGGAATTTCTCCGTAATTCGCAAAATCCAGTAATGGCTGAAAAAATGCAGCTCCGCCCTGGTGTTGGACTTGCGGCTAATCAACTTGATATTGCTAAAAAAATCATTGCTGTTCTTATCCCTAATGATCTTGAGATTGATGAAAATGGCAATGAAGTAGCCCCAAAAGAAGCTTATAAAATGTCCGAAATCATGTATAATGCTAAGATAGTCAGTCACTCTGTTCAAGATGCAGCTATTGAGTCTGGCGAAGGCTGTCTTTCTGTGGATCGTGAAGTACCTGGTTTAGTTATCCGCCACGCGCGTGTAACAGTAGAGTACTACGATAAAAACAATGAAAAACATAAAATACGTCTGAAAGGCTTCCCTTCAATGTGCGTACAACATGAAATTGATCATACAAACGGTATCATGTTCTACGATCACATCAATGAAAAAGAACCTTGGGCTGTTAAAGATGGACTCTTGATTATTCAATAATTTACCCAAGCAAAAAGAATAAGCCATAAATGCTTATTCTTTTTTGTTTAACAATTTTTCAAGCTGTCTTTTCCTTATCCTATAGTCCTGAACATTAAGGATAATTGTTATTATGAGGTAAACGGGGTAAAAAAGGAAAATATATGGGGGGAGAGCGATTATTATCACAAATCCACTAATTGCTCCAATAAAATAATTATTGACTTGATTAAAGGCTGTGTATTTTGAAGACGTTTCTTGGTCATATTTCCGAGCTATATCTTCTTCGTTTAAAATTCTCCAGAGCATGGTTACCGACTCCCAGAGCCTCTAGGAATCCATGCACGGGAATAAAAAACTTTTCCATGAATAATCGCATTTGTCCTAATCATATTTACAGTCGCTCTTATCGTACCACGTGTAAACATAAATAAATTACCAGAAAAAGCAGACATAGCTGTCGAGAGGACATTTATACCTGACTGTGCATATTTTATAGCTTGCAACATACTCCTTGAAAGATAAAGATTATAATTTCCATTTCTACGATTGCCATACCATACTATTTTGGTCACTCCAGCCCCTCTCTGAAACATTATCCTTTTAATCTCAGGTGAAACCGCATAACCTGACTTTTCCAATATTCGTACTAAATCTACATCTGAAATCGTTGCTGTTTCCTGGTTGCCTTCTTGATTTGTAATCATTACTTCATTGACCTGTTGATGAAATTCTTTCAGCTTTTCTGTTTCATAACCTAGAAATAGGGCTTCATTATTTTCCTCTACAGCTGCGTAACTTCCTGCTCCAACCTTTATAGAAAAAATGGGAGAAACGCCTGAAAATAGCAGTAAGATAAGTGTAAATACCAATACTATTTTTTTAATTCTTATTTAACATATTCCGCCTTTCTGAACAATTCATTTCATTATGATAAATTCCTTTCCATAAGTATTAATACGAAAAACAAACATAATATTCACACACAAAAAAAGAAATAAAGGTTGAAAAACCTTTATTTCTTTATCTTTCCAGAAATTTACTGAAGTAATTATTCTTCATCCGGCTCTTCTAAAGTCTCAGTCTCTTCTTTCCTTACTTCTTCAGGCTTATTCACAATAACAATCTTATCATCAACCAAGTCTGCAAGTAATTCTTTATACTCAGGATGCTCAATGTAAAAATCAGCAATGGCATCCTCGATATTATCTTGGATGGTACGACGCAATGGACGTGCTCCCATTTTCGGATCGTAGCCCAGGTCAACAAGCTTTTCTTTAACGGCTTGTGTGACATCTAGATGGATGTCATTTTGGGCGATTTGAGCATTGACTTCATCCAACATCAAATCCACAATCTTAAGCAGATTTTCCTTGCTCAATGCCGAGAATTCGATGATGGCATCAAAACGGTTCATGAATTCTGGACTAAAGAAATTACCTAATTCTCCAAGTACCGAATTCGTACGCCCTTCACGCGCAGCGCCAAAACCAACGCTTGCTTCGACCTTACCTGTCCCAGCATTTGATGTCATAATGATGATGGCATCTTTGAAGGAAACTGTACGTCCTTGCGCATCTGTCAAACGCCCGTCATCGAGAATTTGCAGGAACATATGCATCACATCCGGGTGAGCTTTCTCAATCTCATCCAATAAGATTAAGCTGTATGGGTTACGACGTACGCGTTCCGTTAACTGCCCTGCTTCTTCATAACCTACATATCCTGGAGGAGCACCAATCAACTTAGCCACACTATGTTTTTCCATGTATTCCGACATGTCAAAGCGAATCATACTGTCCGTTGATCCAAATAGTTCATAAGCCAGTTGTTTGGCAAGCTCGGTCTTACCTACACCAGTCGGTCCAACAAAGAGGAACGAACCAATCGGACGATTGGGTTTGCCGAGTCCAACACGTGAGCGGCGAACGGCTTTAGAGATTTTATCAATAGCTTCATCTTGACCAATAACATGAGCTTTTAAATCCTCTGCTAAATTAATCAGCTGTGTTTGTTCTTTTTCTTTCAAATCACCAACTGGAATATGTGTTTTCTCTTCAACGATTGCTTCAATATCTTTTTCTGTGATATTGGGCATTTCTGTATCCGAAACCTCATGATTTTGCAATTCGCGTAATTTTGCGATTTGATCCCGAAAATGTGCAGCTTTTTCAAAATCTTCGCGTTTCATCGCTTCTTTTTTCTGTACTTCTGCTTGCTCAATACGTTTCTTTATATCTTCTGCGTCTACAAATTTGAGTGTGAGGTTCTTTTTAGATCCCGCCTCATCAAGCAAATCAATCGCTTTATCTGGTAAGAAACGGTCTTGAATATAACGATTGGACAGATTTACAGCAGCTAAGATAGCCTCATCTGAATATTTCACATGGTGATAATCTTCATAACGTTTTTGAATACCACGCAAAATGGTGATCGTTTCATCTACAGATGGCTCATCAACCCTGACAGGCTGCATACGACGTTCAAGCGCTGCATCTTTTTCTATAATTCTGTATTCATTCAGTGTAGTTGCACCAACAAGTTGAAGCTCACCGCGTGCTAGAGCAGGTTTAAGGATATTTCCAGCATCCATATTTCCTTCTCCTGCAGATCCTGCACCAACAATTTCATGAATTTCATCGATAAAGAGAATGACATCATCACGTTTACGGATCTCATCCATCAATTTTTGCATACGTTCTTCAAATTGTCCACGCACACCTGTCCCTTGAACCAAACTTACAACGTCAAGACGGATAACTTCTTTATTTTGCAATTTTTGTGGCACATCACCATCAACAATTTTCTGAGCAAGTCCTTCAACAACTGCGGTTTTACCAACACCTGGTTCACCAATGAGTACCGGGTTATTTTTTGTCCGGCGATTCAAAATTTCAATAACACGTGTGATTTCTGAGTCGCGGCCGATAACTGGATCGATTTCCCCACGACGTGCAGCATCAGTAATATTAACACCAAATTCCTCTAAAAGTCCTTTAGGCGCTTGCCCTCCACGAGGATTTTGCGGGCCACCAGGACCACGCCGACCTGTCTGAGTAGGTGGCGTCATTGAACGTCCTTGATCATTACCATGTAGCGCTTGAAAAATATCTGGAAATGGATTGAAAGGATCATCATTATTAGAAATATTCGTAGCCCCAGCAAATAGGCTTTCCTGACCACCTGATTTCATAATCTGATAACAGTTTTGACATAAATCAACTTGCTTACGCTGCCCATTCACATTGGTGTAAAGGTGAATGGTTGCTTCATTTATCTTACAGTTTTGGCAGAGCATATCTTTCTCCTTTGTGATAATATCTTTTCTATTTCTTTGCTTTTCATTAATTTAAGAATCATGTCTGACTTCTCACCTTTTAGTCTGACCTTTTTTGACCTTTAGTATTTTTATTATATCACTTCTAGAAAATTTATCAAATGTTTTGTCCGATTAAAAGTAATTGTTTTAACTTTTGAAATGGCTGAAGTCTCCAAATAAAGATGCCATATATCGTGAGTTAAAACACCCTCGGTTTCTTTCCGAGAGTGTTTCTGTAGAACTACATAAAGTCACGCAATGGTTTGCTGCGACGTGGGTGACGTAATTTTTTAATTGCTTTCGCTTCAATTTGACGGATGCGTTCACGTGTCACTTTAAATTGTTTGCCAACATCTTCAAGTGTGTGCATACGTCCATCATCGAGTCCAAAACGCATACGCAATACGTTTTCTTCACGATCCGTCAAGGTATCCATAATCTCATCAAGTTGTTCGCGAAGCAAGATGCGGTTCGTATAATCCACTGGACTTTCAATCACATCGTCTTCAATGAAATCTCCTAGGTGTGAATCGTCTTCTTCACCGATAGGTGTTTCCAATGATACAGGCTCTTGCGCAATCTTCAAGACTTCACGAACCTTATCAGGGGTCATGTGTAATTCTTTACCGATTTCCTCTGGTAATGGATCGCGTCCCAGCTCTTGTAAAAGATTACGCTGCACACGGATTAACTTGTTGATGGTTTCAACCATGTGGACAGGTATACGAATCGTACGCGCCTGATCAGCAATGGCACGTGTAATAGCTTGACGAATCCACCATGTCGCATAAGTTGAGAATTTGAAACCTTTAGTATGGTCAAATTTGTCCACAGCCTTCATTAGACCCATATTTCCTTCTTGGATCAGATCCAAGAATTGCATACCACGTCCAGAATAACGTTTCGCAATCGAAACAACCAAACGCAAGTTGGCCTCTGCAAGCATTTGTTTAGCGAACTCTGCTTCATCTCCACCCGCAACGATAGCTTCTGCAAGTTTTGTTTCTTCTTCAAGCGAAATCAAAGGATAACGTCCGATTTCTTTAAGGTACATACGAACTGGATCATCAATACGGACATTTGTCACGATTTCATCCATCGCATTATCATCTAGCTTTTCTTCCTCTTCAGCTTGCAAAGCCAGGGGACTTGGATTTCCTTCCTTATCAACAATTGAAATTCCTGCATCTTGGATTTGTTGAAGTAAATCTTCAATAGCTTCTGCTTCCAAGCCAAACTTAACAACTAACTCATCCGTAATTTCATCATCTAGAGCTTCTTCCAGTGGTTTACGCTTTGTGATATAATCTGACACTGCCTTATCAAATGCTTTGCTGTCAAATGTATCAGTGTCTTGAATAGCCTTCTTATCTGCTTTTTCTTTAACAGAAGTAACCTGTTTAGAATCTTTTTTTCGCAACTCAGAAACATCAACTTTTTCGACAATAATTGGCTTGAAGTCCATTGCTTTAAGGAGTTTTTCTTCTTCAGCCTCGAAAATAGAACTTGAGTGAGATTTAACTCCCATACCAAGTTCTTGTGCTTTTGCAATTAAAGCTTTATTAGTAATTCCAGTTTCTTTTGCAATTTGACTGATTCTTTTCTTAGTATTACTTGCCAATTTAATCCTCCTCAATGAACAATATAAGCAGCTGGCTCATATTTTTTTCTTCTGATTAATAATTTGGATTGTGAGCTCTAGCTCACGTTCTTTGTTTCCCAATTTTTGGGCATTCTCTAATTGTTTTTGTAGTTCACTGAACTTTATTTGTTCCATTTCCTTAGCAAAAACAACTACCAAATCTTCCAGCTCTTGACTGCTTGTCTCATCTGGTAAATCTAAACTTAAAATTTGATAAAATAAATTTTTCTCCTCCGCATCTAATGACGTGCCAAAGTGAGAAGGATCAATTTCGTCAAAACTCATAGCTTCAAGTATGATTTTTTCAAAAAGATTTTGATAACGTTGGTGGACAAACCGAAAAGTTTCATCGTCCGCAAACTTCTGAAGAACATTCTGATGATAAATCATTCGATTCAAAAGCTGCTCTTCAGCTCGTTCACTTCTCGATAGATGGGGAAGCTGCGGGTGGGCAGGAGCAATTACTTCTTGCTGATGAAGAGGAAAACTTTCATAGTATTCATGCTCCCCTGATATAAATCCAGGATCCGGATAATTCGAAAATTGTTCCTCATCAAAGTTTTCAAAACTCTCTTCAAAATTTCCAGTTTCTGCCCTTGATTTAAGGACGTTTTCACGCTTTAAATTGACAGATTGCTCTACTTGATTATACTCGAAATCAGGTAAAATCTCAACTAATTTTCTTATAAAGGCATCTTGCGCCGTAATCGATGGAACCCTTGCAATTACTGGAGCCATTTGCTCAATAAAATCCAGCTGATTTTGTAAATTCGAAAGGTTCTCAGGCTTGAGATAGTCAATCAAGAACTCTGTAGGTTGTACTCTACCGTTTTCCATAAGATTGGCCAATGCTTCTGATGAATATTTTTTACTGTAGTCATCGGGATCTAAGCCCTCTGGAACACGTACAATCTGTGTTTTATTCTCACCTATCAGGTCAATCGCTTTATATATCGCATTTTGTCCTGCATTGTCACCATCATATATGAGCACGTAATTTTTAGCTATTTTCCTCAAACGTTTAACATGTTTATCAGTCAAAGCCGTTCCCATGGTTGCCACGACATTAAATATTCCAGCCTTATGTGCTGCAATAACATCCATAAAACCTTCCATCAAATAAACTTCACGTGTCTTTGAAATAGTAGGCTTAGCCTTATCGAGATTATAAAGCTCATATGACTTGTCAAAAATACTTGTTGCACTTGTATTAATGTACTTTGCCTTGCTTGTGTCACCTTCTTGCCACTTTCTCCCAGAGAAACCGACCACATGCCCATACTCATTTTTCAAAGGAAACATAATCCTGTTTTGAAAGGCATCAAAAACTTTATGACTAGAAAAATTGAAAAGACCTGAATTTACTTGAACTGTTTCATCAAATTTTCCAGCTAGATTTTCGAAAATAAAATCATTCTCATCTGGTGCCAAACCAATATTAAACTGCTTAATTATCTCTGAAGTAATGCCCCTCTTCTCCAAATAGAGCCGAGCCTGTTCACCTATCTCAGTAGAAGTAAGAACAATATGATAAAGTCGAGCAGCTTGATTATTTATGTCATAGAGAAGCGCATTAGGATTATCCTTTTCTTCCACAGCATTGTTTTCAATGTTTAGTGTAATCCCTGCAAAATCAGCAACATCTTTCACTGCATCAATGAAACCAACCTGTTTGTAATCTTTTATAAAGTCAATCGCATCACCTGACTTACCACAACCAAAACAATGATAAAATCCCTTTTCTGCATTAACATTAAAACTTGGTGTTTTTTCTCCATGAAAAGGACAAAGTCCTAAATAGTTTTTCCCAGACTTGACGAGAGATACGTATTGCGAAATCAAATCAGCAATATTTACCTGATTTTTTAGTTCCGTTAGTTCTTCCTTGGTAAGAAAAGACATAGAACCTCCTCTCTTTCAACTTTCTATATAAAGCATAAAAAACGACTATTCAACAATAGTCGTTATACAGAAGGGGAGTAAGGGATTCGAACCCTCGCGCCGGTTTCCCGACCTAACGATTTAGCAAACCGTCCTCTTCAGCCTCTTGAGTAACTCCCCACCAGTTATTCACAATATATAGATATTATAAACATCCATGGGAACACGAGGATTTGAACCTCGGACCCCTGCGTTATCAACACAGTGCTCTAACCAACTGAGCTATGCTCCCAAATTATAAAATAATTTTTCCCAAATGTCTAGAAAAAACTAAGCGGGTGATGAGAATCGAACTCACAACATCAGCTTGGAAGGCTGAGGTTTTACCACTAAACTACACCCGCAAATGGCGCGAGACGGAATCGAACCGCCGACACATGGAGCTTCAATCCATTGCTCTACCAACTGAGCTACCGAGCCGAAACAAAGGTAAAATGCGAGATACAAACTCACATATGTGTATAAGACCGCTTCCTTTAGCCGGACTCGGGAATTTCTCCAAAAATGGATCTTGTTGGATTCGAACCAACGACCGCTCGGTTATGAGCCGAGAGCTCTAACCAACTGAGCTAAAGATCCAGCTGTAAAACATAATAGCGGCGAAGGGGATCGAACCCCCGACCTCTCGGGTATGAACCGAACGCTCTAGCCAGCTGAGCTACACCGCCAAAATCAAGATAGAAATATCTACCAATCGGGAAGACAGGATTCGAACCTGCGACACCTTGGTCCCAAACCAAGTACTCTACCAAGCTGAGCTACTTCCCGAGATAAAGTTTATTATCACCATGGTTTCTTTTTCAGAAACCAATGCACCCGGCAGGATTCGAACCTGCAACCGCCTGATTCGTAGTCAGGTACTCTATCCAGTTGAGCCACGGGTGCATAATATTCAATTTTTAAAGCGAACGACGAGATTCGAACTCGCGACCCCAACCATGGCAAGGTTGTGTTCTACCCCTGAACTACGTTCGCGGATTGCTTTGCACCTTGTCAGTGCTAATGTAAATAACCTTGTCAGGCTTTGCCTATCCCTGCGTTCAGATTGCTTGCGCAATCACAAGATTACTTACATTGAATTATCTGGCTTACACAAGCAAACTTGCGACGCAGATAATTCAATGCCGACTACATGATTCGAACACGCGACCCTCTGATTACAAATCAGATGCTCTACCAACTGAGCTAAGTCGGCTATTAAAAGAAATGCGGATGAAGGGACTTGAACCCCCACGCCCTAAAGCACTAGAACCTAAATCTAGCGTGTCTGCCAATTTCACCACATCCGCTTGACAAGTTCTACAACGCTCTCTACTTCAACCTTAGGCTAAAGTATGACCCGTGCTGGGCTCGAACCAGCGACCCTTTGATTAAAAGTCAAATGCTCTACCAACTGAGCTAACGAGTCTTCTCTTCTTCCTTTCAAGTATCTCTACTCGAAACGGTTCCGACGGGAATCGAACCCGCGATCTTCGCCGTGACAGGGCGACGTGATAACCGCTACACTACGGAACCTATGGGAGTTAACGGGATCGAACCGCTGACCCTCTGCTTGTAAGGCAGATGCTCTCCCAGCTGAGCTAAACTCCCAATCACTTGGCATTTACCCTATCTCGCAGGGGTTCTCCCCAACTACATCCGGCGTAATAGGACTTAACTTCTGTGTTCGACATGGGAACAGGTGTATCTCCTATGCAATCAATACCAAATCATGGTCTGAA